>JAOUNC010000149.1 GCA_029881175.1 Nitrospirota bacterium
GGTAGAAACGACGTATCCAGCTCGGGATGAGCACTCGGATCTAAGGGTACATCCCTCCACAACGAAAACTCATCCCACGCCTCCTCCAGGGCGTCTTCTCCATAAAACTTCATCGCATGTTTTAACAACGTAGGGACCAGTTCTCCTTCCGTCCTTCGCATTTTCAACCAGGTGTAACTGGCGACCGACTGCGCCTCATTGGGGAGACAACACTTCTTATACTTTTTGCCACTGCCACAAGGGCAGGAATCATTTCGTCCAGCCTTCGCCATATGAATTCTTTCCCTACTTCTTCGCCTCGGCATTGACCTGAATAAGTCCAGCGGCCTTCTGAGCATTTAGATCTGCATAAAAGTCTTTGCCTTCATGGTTGATGACGGTGAACGCCGGGAAGTCTTCGACTTCTATTTTCCACACGGCTTCCATACCGAGGTCTTCGTATTCCAGCACTTCCACTTTTTTGATGCTATGTTCGGCCAATCGAGCAGCTGGGCCACCGATAGATCCCAGATAAAACCCTCCATATTTTCCGCAAGCCTCGCGAACCTGTTTTGAACGGTTGCCTTTGGCCAGCATGATCATGCTCCCCCCTGCCGCTTGAAACGCATCCACATAGGAATCCATGCGTCCTGCCGTGGTTGGGCCAAACGATCCAGAGGCATGGCCTTCGGGTTTTTTGGCAGGACCTGCGTAATAGACCACATGATCTTTCAGGTATTGAGGGAGACCTTTCCCAGCATCCAGCCGTTCTTTGAGGCGAGCATGGGCAATATCTCTCGCCACCACAATAGGTCCAGTGAGTGAGAGTCGCGTGGCAACGGGATGTTTACGCAGTTCGGCCAAGATTTCCGGCATGGGTCGATTTAAATCAATCTTGACCACATGCCCATCCAAATCTTTTTCTGTGATCTCTGGAAGATACTGCGCGGGGTTCGTTTCCAATTGCTCAAGAAATACGCCGTCTTTGGTAATTTTTCCCAAAATTTGTCGGTCCGCTGAGCAGGAAACCCCCAGACCCACCGGACAGGAAGCCCCGTGACGTGGCAAGCGAATGACACGTACATCATGGGCAAAGTATTTCCCGCCAAATTGGGCACCGATGCCGGTTTCTGCGCAGAGTTGAAAGATTTGCTTTTCTAATTCCAGGTCTCGAAAGGCGCGGCCCTGGTTGTTCCCGGATGTGGGCAGATCATCTAAATAATGGCAACTGGCCAGCTTGACTGTTTTTAAGGTGAACTCTGCCGACATGCCGCCCACAACGAATGCTAAGTGATACGGCGGGCAGGCCGAGGTTCCTAACGTGAGAATTTTTTCTGCGACGAATGCGAGCAGAGACTTTGGATTGAGCAGTGCCTTAGTCTCTTGGTAAAGAAAGGTTTTGTTGGCCGAGCCTCCCCCTTTAGCAATGAACAAAAACTTATATTCAGAACCCTTCTCCGCGTAAAGGTCGATTTGTGCCGGCAAATTATTGCCGGTATTTTTCTCCGTATACATATCCAACGGGGCCATCTGCGAATAGCGCAGGTTACGTTGATCATAGGCCTCAAAAATGCCACGCGAGAGGGCTTCGGCATCATCGCCGGGAGTAAAGACTTGCTGGCCTTTATATCCCAAAGCAATGGCCGTCCCCGTATCCTGACAGCCCGGCAGCACCCGGCCTGCCGCGATATTGGCATTCTTCAAGAGTTCTAATGCCACAAACCGGTCATTTTCTGAAGCTTCGGGATCATTCAAAATCTTGGCTAATTGCTTGAGATGACTTGCTCGCAATAAATGTGTGACATCATCCATCGCCTCTTTCGCAAGGAGCGTGAGCGCCTCGGGCTGTATTTTGACGATGTCTTGTCCTTCGAAGGTCGTCGTCGACACATAGTCCGACGTCAGCTTGCGATAGGTGGTGGTATCCTTCGTATGTTCGAAAATTTCCTGATACTGAAACTCCCCCATGAAATGACTCCTCTAATGACGAGTTTAAAAAAGTAAATGCTTGCCAAACCCGTACCCTACGTCTTACCTCCTATTATTCGCAAGGCACCATTTTCCTCGACTCTTAACCGTGATAAAAATCTTCACGGATGATTTTCCCGTCTTTCCAGGTTTGCACGGCGACTTGTTGCATGTTCACGCGATTGCCATCTTTAAACGTGATATCAAATGACCATTCAATGGCCGCATGATCGCCGTCGACAATCACTCTTCCAACTTTCGCACCATGAAACTCATGGACATTGTCGAGAAATTGTATTTCGTATTCTCGATTGACGGCTTTGCCGACCCGCTCCTCAGTTCGATTTTCGCTCATCACCACGCCATCGGCATAGTAGGCATCAAAGGTTTCTAAGATTTTTCCTTTCAAAATGCCATCGATGACAGCTTGGACTTGAGGTTTGATACTCATGGCTTAGGCTCCTTTCAGTTCAGGCGTTGATCAAAACCGAAAACAATCGCTTTCCTATAAATTTTCCCGCCCATGTGGAGCGAGGAGATCCTGATCAGGGCCAAGGGGCACAATGCGTGTCGGATTAATATCATCATGCGTAATGTAGTAGTGGCGCTTGATGTGATCGAAATTGACCGTGTCGGCAATACCTTCTTGCTGATAGAGATCTTTGAGATACCCGAAGAGATTTGGATAATCCACAATGCGCCGGAGATTGCATTTAAAGTGACCATGATAGACGGCATCAAAACGGATTAAGGTCACGAAAAACCGCCAATCGGCTTCCACGATACGATTGCCAAATAGATATCGCCGATTGGAAAGTCGTCTTTCCATGTGGTCCAACGCATCAAACAATTCTCTCACCGCTTGCTCATAGGCCATTTGCGTCGTCGCAAACCCAGCACAATAGACCCCGTTATTCACGTGTTCATAGAGAAACGCGTTCAGCTCATCAATATCCGGACGAAGATCTTCTGGATATAACTCAATGGGACTTTCGGTGAATTCATGAAATGCGTGATTGAACATGCGCATGATATCGTCATCCGAGTTACTCACAATTCTCCGACTTTCGCCGTCCCACAAGACAGGCACGGTCACTCGCATGTGATACTGAGGATGAGTGGCAACATAGGCCTCGCTGAGATAGTGGAAGCCATTGATCGGATCCGTGGTATGGCCAGGTCCATTTCGAAACGCCCACCCTCGGTCATCCCGAATGGGATCGACCACCGTCATCCCCACCACATCTTCCAATTGCTTAAGGCGCCGAACAATGATTGTGCGATGCGCCCATGGACAGGCCCATGAGACATACAGATGATAGCGCCCTTGGGTTGCCGGATAACCTGAACTTCCATCATCCGTCACCCAATCCTGAAAGACATCTTCTTGCCGGGCATAGGCACCGTCGTCTGTCTGTTCATTGGGAAATTGCGCGTTTGTCATGAGCGTACCTGTTCTTGCCAAATAAACGTCCCTTGTCGTAAATCCAATAATGCCTGTGCAATTTCGTCTTTGGTGTTCATGACAAAGGGGCCATAACGGGCAATGGGTTCATGCAGCGGCTGAGCAAAAATCAGCAAAAACCGGACGGGCTCTTCCCCAGCCACCATCTTCACTACGTCACCATCCTCCCATACAACCAGAGCCGGTTGGGCAACCCATTGTTGTGCCCCTTTTTCATCTTCCACAAAGGCCACCTTTCCTTCAAATACATAGGCAAAGGCTGTGTGCCCTTGGGGAACAGGATGTGTAAAAGAACTGCCGGCAGGAATGCGCACATCCAGATAGGTGGGATTGGCCGCGATGTCGGTGACGGCCCCCTCGGTTCCTGCCACATGTCCGGCAATCACTCTTATGGTGGCGCCTTCATCAGTGGTGACTTCAGGAATCGTCTGCGACGGAATATCTTGATAGCGCGGTCGGGTCATCTTGAGCCTCGCCGGAAGATTCACCCAGAGCTGAAATCCGCCATTGCCTTCCGGACGCACCTGGGGCATTTCTTCATGAAGAATGCCTCCGCCCGCCGTCATCCATTGCACATCACCGGCTCCAATGCTCCCGGCGTTACCCAATGTATCCCGGTGATGCACTTCACCCGTCAACATGTACGTCACGGTTTCAATACCGCGATGCGGATGCATGGGAAATCCGGCTTGATAATCCTCGGCATTGGGCGATCCAAAATGATCAAAGAGCAGAAAGGGATCAAGATAATTCAATTGCTCGCCCCCCAGACTTCGCTTTAGCCGGACTCCGGCCCCTTCAACGACCGGTGCCGGCTCAATAATGTGTTGTATTTTTCTTATTTTTTCATTCATGATGGCCACCTCATACGTCAGCAAGGTGATAGATGAATTCAATTTGAATACGGGCTTTAAGCTGAAGAACCCTTTGCGTCAAATGTGATACCGATATCCTGGACTTCCCGATACGGCAGCAACCAGACCAAGGACTCATCTTGAAGATCGCCGACTTGAATACGGTTGCCCCATGGGTCTCGAAAATCACAGCGAAAATCTGGATGAACGTCTAGGCCATATTTCTTGGTGATCTTTTCTCGAACTTCCTGTATTTGCCCTTCATCCCGAACCATGATCCCAAAATGCTTCGTGCGATCAGGATGTAGGTCTTTCACTTCAAAAATCGCCAGGAATTGATGTTCCCCGAGCTTGCACCATGCCGCCCCTTCACCACCGCGCAACATTTCGAGATAGAACACATCAGCATAAAATTCGACGGCTTTTTTCGCATCGTCAACTTCAATCGCCACATGATTCACGCCATACACTTGAACAGCCATGTTGCATTCTCCTTTCGCATATTCTTGAACTTTTCAGCCGGATCATACCTTCTCTGTTTCCCCCCTTATCATGATACACATTACTCCCAATCCTCCTAAATATTGAGAGGCTTGATGGGAGCTAACACAGCCTGAGGGTTTTGTTTCCAATCTATTCCTGGCGCATCAACATAGAGTTCAACTTCATTGCCATCGGGATCATGAAGATAAAGACTTTGTGTGACCGTATGGTCGCTCATACCGGAAATCGGAATATTTCTCTGTTCAAGCTCCTCTTTGGCTGCACGAAGCGCTTCAAGATTGTCACCGATTTTTATGCCAATGTGATAGAGGCCACGCCTCACACCGGATAGTGGAGCCGGGGCACTTCCCACTTCAATGAGCAGTATTTCATGATGCGTCCGTCCTGAGGTGAGGGCCACAGCTTTTCCCCCGAAGGTTGTACCAATTTCTTGAAAACCCACCAGATCCCGGTAGAAGCTTAACGATTGCCCAAGATCTTTCACATAAAATACGACATGTCCTAAATAATGCGCTTGCATAGACTGAGTCCCCCCCCACAATGTCCTGTCCGCGAGGCCGTCACCACCCAACGCCACCTTAAACCTAAAAACAGCAGTTGAATCACGAAAGTCTGCACAACCTCTTCACGCACCTAAGAAATTTTCCAATCTCTCATCAGCCAAAAGGTGATCACGAGTTGTAAAAATTCCCTCTACACATAAATAGCATGCACAGATTTTTCGCGCCCAATTGCCGTTTCTAGGTTAAATGAGACCTCATCAATTTTTGCTTCTATTTCCTATCCTTGGGGTTTGCGCTTCGTCGTCATCAATCTAGGTGAGGAACGCACGTTCTTCGATTTCTGTTCTATTAAAGACAACGCCGCCATTGGCAAATTCAGAGATCCTTCAAAACTATCTCGCAGCCGGCGAAGCAACCGTTTGGCGACTTCCACCTCTGACGCATTCAAGGCTTGCGCAAAAAATGGACGCAAGAACTCCGCATGGACAGGGAAGACCTGCTGGAAAAGATCAACCCCTGCTGGAGTCAGCTCCACATTGGTGGCTCGACGATCCCCTCGAACCTCCCCACGTTGAATCAATCCTCGATGTTCTAATCGATCTAAGACTCCTGTCAGCGTTCCCTTTGTCGTCAACGTCCTTTCCGATAATTCAGCACAGGTGAGACCATCCGTTCCTGCCAACTCCGCAATCACATCAAACTGCCCAGGGGTTAAGCCCAACGATTGAATATGCCGATTCCCTACCCGATAAAAAGCCAGGTAGGCCTCGACCAAAGGCCGCAACAGACTTAAATACGGATCATCCTTGAAATCGCGTATGGGCATAATCACTCCTTGGTAGCTCGCTCTATATCTTCCATATAATGACTAGCTAGTTTAGTCCTAATAAGAACTAAATGCAACTACCCCATCTTCATTTCGATTCCATCATCGTATGGCTGAGATGACGAACGTGCTTCTTCCGAATGGGAGAGGGAACCTTTGGAGTGACTGAAGGTCTTGGCCTCTGGCTGAAGGCTTTCTCCTCCATTGGCCCTCTTATTTCCAGACCATCTTCGTCGCTAAGCTATTGTTTATTTTGATATTTTCAATATTCTCTCTCTAGGAATACCAATTGCATTACCTCCCATTATCATAAATTTTTGTACAAAAACATACTTATCATGAACCCAAGACCGTTTAAAAATATATGTGTTCCACGGCGGAGGGACTGGTTCTAAGGAAGCTCGATTCTGTCCGCACCCGGAGTCTAGTTTCCCCATCAGCCACCTTCCCAATGGTCCCTCCGCCACCATTTGACCAGAGCGGTATGGATGGAAGCATTGCTCATGAAGACATTTGGCTTTTCTCACAAACCGCCACCCATTCGTTCCTCCTCACCGTCTGCGCAAGACCCTATTTTGCTTGTAGACGATGACCACCAGCATCGCACCTGTCTCAAAGAATTTCTCCATCTACGAGGATATCGATGCCTGGAAGCCTGCCAGGGCAAGGAAGCGCTTGAGATGATTCGGCAAAAAGCCGTTTCCATGATTATTACTGATCAAAATATGCCGGAAATGGATGGACTCACTTTCATTCAACAGTTAAACCAAACCTTCCCGAATGAGGCACTTCCCATTTTTCTCATCACGGCCGAGCTTTCTCACACTGTACGCTTATGCGCCTTTAAGCATGGCGTCAATCGCGTCTTTGAAAAACCCTTGGACTTCCAAGAACTCTGCCAGGCTGTCGATTGGGTGATTAAAT
>JAOUNC010000150.1 GCA_029881175.1 Nitrospirota bacterium
GGCGGGTGCCATACCGCGCCCATGGTTAAAGGTCAAATCAGCCGAGCGTTGAAAACAGGCCAATGCAGCATCTTCCTGACCTTGCCAAAGACGCACGAGACCTAAATGATAATGGGCGTTGGCATAGCCTGGTTTCAGAATGAGAGCCTGATGAAAGGCCTCAGCGGCTTCCACCAATTTCCCCTGATCTTGAAGGACCACGCCTTTATTATTCAGGGCTTCGGCATGTTGTGGCGAAATTTCAAGGGCCTGTTGATACTGCGTGAGAGCAAGATCCAGGTCGCCTTTTTCCTTATACACCACGCCCAAATTATTCAGGAGATCGGCAGATTGCGGCTTGAGCGTTCTGGCCTGTTCATACGCAGCAATGGCCGGGCCCCACTGGCGCTGCCGTCGATAGACATTCCCGACATTACTTAACGCTTCAACGTATTGCGGCTTGAGCTGAATGGCTTCTTGGTAGGCCGAGACGGCTTCCTCCCAACGTTCCTCCTTTTCCAAGGCTAAGGCATGGTTGAAAAAATAATGGGGTTTCTTATTATCAAGGGAAATAGCCTGCTGAATGAGTGTCAACGCCAGTCCATATTGTCCTTGTTGATAAGCCAGGAGTCCTCGCAGATGGAGTGAGTCAGGATGAGCCGGGAATTGGCTCAGGATCTGGTCATAGCCAGCTTCCGCTTGTTGAAACCGTTTGGCTTGATGATGACCGACGGCTTCTTGGAAGAGGCGATGGGCTTCTGCGGAAAGATTCTGCGCCTGTAAGGTTCGATGGGTTTTTTCTGCCTGGCGGCGAGATGAACGGTTCATGAGAGCAAGCCTGTCTTTGGTTGTGGGCAATCCCTAGGATGTTTTAAAAAAGCCTATGTCGAATTCACGATAAAAGTAAAGTCGAGAATGTTTGCCTATGTTTCAAAAGGAACAAGAGGAACCGAGTACATATGCCTAAGGATGGGAAAAATTCAGTCAGGAAGAGTTCCTGTGGCTCAATTTAAAAGTGGGAGGCGGGGTCTAACTGAAAGAGGCTCCAATTCAGGGCCTCTCGTAAGGCCTGAATATCCTCATCTGTGGAGGGGTTGGACCAGGCTTGAAGGTTGAGGGCTTCAATCGTGGTTTTAGCGCGCAGATCGCCTAATCTTCCTAACCCTCGAACGGCGATAGTTTGCATGCGGGGATCTTGGGATTGTAATTGTTGGATAAAGACATCATAAAGAGTTGGGATGACGCTGTGTTTCGCGATTTCACCGAGGCCCTTGAGTGCCGTGAGTTGGTGTTCCGGGCTTTTGGACGTATTCAAAATGTTCACCAATGTGGGGATGGCTACTTCACCTTGGTCCCCGAGAGCCGTAATGGCCGTCATAGCCAGTTCGGGATTTTTTGTAGCTTCCTCAATGGTCGAGAGCGCAGCCGGCGAATTCAGGGGGCCGAGTAATTGAAGAATAAGGCGACGTCGGTCAAGCTGGTCACTTGCTTGTTGAAAGAGATGAATGAGGCGATCGGTTTGCCCCCATTCAGCGGCTAAGTACAGGGGGAATTCATCTTGAGTGAGCTGGGCTTGTAATTCTTGTAATGCATAGAGCCCAGCATTGGTGGCGCCAGCGGTTTTGGCTGCTTGCCGGGTGTCTTCAAATGAGGTCCGTACTTCCCAGCTCCAATGGGCAGGTTTGCCTTGATAACGAAAAGAAATATGACAAGTGGGACCCTTCCAGAGGCGAGAAGCCTCCGACAATGGATGACCGCCTTTGCGATGTTGGCTGGGTCCTGTCCAGGTTTTCCGTTCTTCGCATTTCACCCGCACAATGATATCGTGGGGGGCGGTGACTTTGTGCACAGGGATAAAGCCCGCCTGTGCCAAGCGGTCGCTCACCACTTGTTGAAGCGTGGGAAATTCCTGGACTCCTCTTTCGGTGAGGGCAAGGGTCTCGACGAAGACATGCTGAACTTGTTCAAGGGGAACGATCTGAGACCTTGTGTCTGTTAACGGAGCGGCCGATAGGATTGCAGGGAATCCCATCCATATCCAGAGGCTCAGGATGATGGTCGCATAGGGAAACGACTGTAGAGCAAGAGATTGTATCGATAAAGGCATTGAACTGGCTCCTTGGCAAAATAGCTCGGTATCATACCGAGCTGATTCCCAAAATAAAACCCATCATGCAAGAAAGCTGCAGACAATCCAGGTGTAAAGGTTCAGAACAATTCATCGGGTTTTTCAAATATGGTCATGTGGTGTTGTTTGCTCTTGGCAGGGTCTTGGGAATTCTGATGGCCCTGGCCATAGTTGGGATAGAGATTTGCGACGCTTCTATCCTCAATCAAACAAATTTTGAGGATGAAGAGATGACTTCGTGGGAATTCTTTGTCACCTCCAATGGTACGGTGGGTGGCGAGGGGTTTCCAGCCATGGCCTTGTTTGAAGTGGCAAAAGACGGGCTAGAATCAACCAGCCTAAAATTTAAAGTTGGACAGGTACGATATGAGCCTGATAACCATCCCGAACAGGGAGGAGGCTTGGTTCTTCAAGTGAGGACCGAGGTCGGAGTCCTTGAACTTTCTGCGCAGTTAGCCGTCACCTATTCTTCGCCCAAGGATAAACGGAATTTAGCCGGAGGGTTGTTTGAGTGGTTAGTGGATGATCAGGTCATCGGCAGCCACGATATCGGGCCGATTGAAAATGGCAGAATCCTTCGACATCTCTTTAAGGCCAGTCACCAAGTCAACGAGGGCAACCATACCATACGCTTGCGCATCACCAGGCCTTTTACGAGCCATCCAGGGCAACAGGCCCCTTTCCAATTTGTGGACGATTTATTCATTCAACTCTCGCCGAATCCATAACTCCTTCCGTTGTGTCGGTGGCAATGGCTGCCCATTAATTCCCGAATACAGTTAAGACTTCTACCCCTGAGGCCGATAGACAGGGAAGACGAATCAATTGCATGGGGGAACGTATGGGCGTGTCCGAACGCAGTCTCAGTGAGCATACGGTCGTCGAAACATTTGTCGGGCGTTTTGATCAGCATGCCCGGCAAGATTTCAAATGGCGGATTGACCATGCTATTACGCAAGGCTACCGGTTTGTGGTGCTGAATATGGTGGCTGTGACCTTCATCGACAGCGCGGCTTTAGGGTGGTTGGTCTTAGCCCAGCGGCGGTTTCATCGAATCGGGGGGAAACTGGGCATTATTGCTCCGATGGGATTCGTGCGGGATATTTTGGAGCTGACCGAAATTCATGAATGGATCCCCATTTTTACGAGTGAAGATGAAGCCCGGAAAACGTTCGAAGGCCCAGGAGATTCAACGGAAGCATCCTAGTTATGTCCAAGCCTGCTCTCCTTCAAGAAGGACGTCGACGGCCCGTGGCCTTGGCTCTGCAAGAGCGCCGTAATATTCGGCGTATGTCGGTGAAGCCGCAACAAAACTTACCGGTGGCCATTCGATGTGGCCAGGGAGCTGTGTGTAAAGGGCGGGTCATCAATGTGAGTGCGCAGGGGATGCTTGTCGAATTTTCAAGCAACCAAATGCCACCGGTTTCAGTAGGTGCTCAAGTGTCCGTCAAACTGCATTATCTCGGCGACAGTATTTGGTTGCCAGGCCTGGTCCGACACAGAATGGGCAAGAAAATGGGCTTCTACTTCCCTACGCTCACCAATCAACCCAAGCGAAGCATTAAGCATCCGCTCGCCGTCGTGCTCCATTCCCTCTCCCGCGCTGTCGCCTCGTCATAATGTTTGATTTCCATTAGGAGTCAGACTCGAATTAAATCCGAAGGCTATCAACCCTGATATGGGTGAATTTAATTCGAGTCTGACCCCTATAAGAGATGATGCGGTTAGGTTTTTGTTGAGGGGTGCGGTGACGGGGTGGGGATGGCCGAGAGGCGTTGTCGAGGGGGGTTGGTCTTGGAAGTGAGTGGTTCGTGGAGGGTGAGGAGGCACTCCATTCTGGGGCGATCGGGGTCTGAATCTTTGTGGAGATGAATTTCGGTGATGCGGTTGTCGTTCAGGCTGATAGCTTGGCAGATGGCATCCTGGGCAATTTTGAGCCCGCCATCCAGATCCCGCCGTAACGCCGTTTTGAAATAAAACCGGATCGAGAGAGTGAGAGAATGCGTTCCCAGGCCTTCAAAAAAATCCGCACGATGTGGGGAAGGATGCAAGATCGCTTCGAGATGTTTTCCCACGGCGACTTTGTAGTGGCGCCCTTTTGATGATAATACCCGCCGGCCGTTGACGGTGGCATATTGATGGTTAATGCTGGGGGGCAGTGGTAAGACGACGAAGAGTTCTCGGGGTGAGAGGGAGTCACCACCCAAGTTGGTCCAATCCTGACCATGGTCTCCGGCTCTGGATTTTCCTGAATGGCGAGGCAGCAACACTAATCCTCCGAGCCCTCTGGCCGGTCCGAGTTGAGGGAAGGATCGAATGCGAATAGGTCTCAACGGTTACCTCGGTTCAATGTCAGAACGATGCCGGACGGGCGGTGCGGAATGGGGCGCGATCTTGGCTTACAGGATGCCCTGGAGCTTTCCTAGGACTTGTTCGAAGGCTTCTTCGTTCTTTCGAGCAAAGAGCCGCCATTCGGATGGATTCCAAATTTCCAGGCGATGGAACATGCCCACGATGACCACTTCTTGCTCGTCATCGACTGGAATGAGTTTGCGTAATCGGCTGGGAATGAGGATACGTCCGGCGCGGTCCATTTCCGATGGCGTGGCTTCCGAGACCATGTGATACATGAAGAGCCGACGTTGGTCATCATCTAATTTTTCTTTGGCTTCTTGAAGGCGGTTGTTCCACTCAGGTTGGGTGTAGGCCAAAACAGGAACATCTTGGCTTTTTAAGAACATGAGGTTATTGCCGTTCGATTCAATCTCTTCCCTAATAGGGCTCGGTACAACGAATCGGCCTTTTTCGTCAATTTTACACTGATATTGTCCAGCAAACATGCTCATGGTACGTGATAAATCTTCTCCGTTTGGCCGTGTCGAGAGATTGACTGTAGCTTAACTAAAGATGAAGAAAAGTCAAGCCATGTTACTTGGGTGTTCCTTTTGAGAACACCACTGTCTGTAGTAGCTAGAGAAGAATGTGGGGAGAATTTTGGGAGTGATGCCAGGATGGCCGCCTTGAATTCCTCGTCACATCACACAATATTTTTCGATTCTCTTAATCCATATCAGGAAGACTCATGCTATCCTCTTCTTGTCCACCTTCTCCCATCGATTCCATGGCTTCGTCCAGGTCTTCACCGAAATCTTCGCCCATTTCCTTGCCCATTTTTTTCATGAAGCGGGCCATACTTTTGGGATCGTTCTCATCGACATCCCCAAAGTTACTGGGATCGGCAAGGGCTTCCATGCGGGCCTCTTCGGACTTTGGGGAGGCAAACCGTGACATGATGCGTTCCAATTGTTGGCCCTGGCAATGCTTGCATGACAAGGTGGACGAGTGCCCTTGCAAAATTAAATAGGTGTTGTATTTTCCGCAGGTTTCACAGCGGTATTCATAGATTGGCATGGGGCGATACTTTCGTCTGTTTCGAATGCATGATGTATATAACGCAAAGTTGGCGATTTGGAAAGAGAGGGATGGGGCGTTAGAGCATTCGGGCGAGGGTTAATCCATAGACGGGACCTGAGCCTGCCGTTCGAAGCGCCTTGGCGCATTCATGTAGCGTGGTGCCCGTCGTGAAAACATCGTCGATGAGCAGGATGCGTGTGCCGGTAATGCGAGAAGCTTCCTGTACCGCGAAGGCCCGGCGAAGATTCGTCAGGCGCTCTCTTTTCGAGAGGAAGGTTTGCGGCACGGTTGAACGGATCCGGAGAAGACAGGAGAGCAATAAAGGGATCTGGAGATGTTGGCTGAGCCCATGTGCGAGTAGTAGTGACTGGTTGTATTCACGCTCTCGTAACCGTTGCGGATGGAGAGGAACCGGGATGATGACATCAAGGGCTGGTAAGATGGGTAAGGTGGGCACCATGGCCTGGAGAAGGTGTTTGGTGAGGGATCGTTTCCCGCGATACTTGAATAAGGTGATGGCTTCCTTGAGTGGCGATCGATAGGGGAACAGACTCCATGTTTGGCTAAAGGCTGGTGGGTGAGTGCGACAGGCCCCGCATGCATGGGTGGGGCTGTGTTGTAAGGCGACTGGTGAGGCGAATGGACCTCCACAATGTGGACAGCAGGGCCCGGAAATGGGAAGCAATGTCGTCCAACAGGCTTGGCAAAAAAATGGAACGGGATCGTCCCATAAAGGTATGGAGCAACTGGCGCATGGAGTCGGAAAAAGAAGGTGCAGAGCTTTATGAAGAAAAGAGGAGGGAGAGGCAAATGATGGCATGGTGGTGATCTCAATCTGCTGAAGCTGAATGAAAGACTCAGAGTCTGAGTCTCCCTCCTTGGTCACCCAGGTTGGAGTATGATATACGAACAATGCACGACCCGTCCTGATTCCTGCATGGCTTCCTGGGCTGATTGGGGGGACGTTCTGACATGATTCATTTGCAGCATGTGAATAAAGAATATCGTGGGAGCGCTCTGCCGGTAGTGGCGCTGCGCGATGTTTGCCTGGACATTCCCCGAGGCGAGTTTTGTGCGCTCATGGGGCCCAGTGGCAGCGGGAAAAGTACGCTCTTGCATCTTGTGGCCGGGCTCGATTGGGTGACTTCTGGTGAGATCGTCCTGAATGGACGTTCCTGCGTGGCGTTTGGTGATCGTGAATGGACGCAGTGGCGTCGGGAGGATGTGGGGATGGTGTTTCAGGCGTTTCATCTCCTTCCCGGATTGACCATCGAAGACAATGTGGGGCTACCGTTACGCTTGCGAGGGACATCGTCGACTTCTGTTCGCACCAAGGCGGTGGAGATGCTGGAAAAAGTGGGCTTGCGTCAGCGGCTTGGACATCGCACCCATGAGTTGTCGGGAGGTGAACAGCAGCGGGTAGCTATTGCCAGGACCTTTGTGCATCGTCCACGAGTGATTGTGGCGGATGAACCTACGGGAAATTTAG
>JAOUNC010000151.1 GCA_029881175.1 Nitrospirota bacterium
CTGTCGCTAAAGAGCTAGAGGCCAATATCGATAAAATTCTTGAAGAATTCAAAGCCATCAAAGGCAAGCCGGTCGATATCGGCGGGTATTATCACCCCAATGAGGACAAGGTGATGGCCGGCATGCGCCCGAGCGCCACCTTCAACAAAATCTTAGCGACCTTGAATTAAAAAGGGCAACGACCAATAGATCTTGTGTGGTCTACTGCTGGGCCGGGTTCTTATGGGAACCCGGCTCAGTTTGTTTATAAGCTAAAGCCTAAGGGCCATTTTCAAAAATTTGGTGCAACCCTGCACTTTCTACTTGAGTCACTTGAGGTTGTTTTTACCTTACTTTGTCGGAACCTCGTTGCCATACTTCTGCGACACATACTCCAAGATCTTTGACGCATGTTTGACTAAGGTTTCTCTCGCAAGCCGATCATGGCATTGTCCCGCAAGGATCCATCCTAATGCCTCTTCATGATCGCCTTTTCGATACGATTCAATGGAATGTTTGAGACAGGCCCGGCCTGATACGTGGCCTCGAAGAATCTTGATGGGATAGGCCTTCACGATATATTTCATGCATGCTGGTCCCTGCCTTGCGGTGGATTTCACATCATTCCATATCCAATCAACTTCTTCTTGAAACGCGAAGACGCTCTGGACGTCCAGAGTCGTGATTGCAATTATGAGGACAACACATTGTAAAAATCGAATCATGTTTCACCCTAAACATTCTTCACCTGTGCGACCCAGGCGGTATAGAATACTACCAGGCTCGTGCTCACTGAACATCCAGATGAACAAAAAGGAGGTTTTGTATGCGTCAATTCCAAAGAGTGATTCTTGTCGTATTCTGTATGGGCTTCATGTTGTCTCAATACGGTTGGGCAGGGCAACAGCTTGATGTGCATGATGGGTCGGCGATTTCGATTACGTCTCCCCAGAATGGTGCCACCGTCGAAAGCTCGTTTGATTTAGTGTATGTCTTGAGGAAGGGCGTGATGGCCGATCATGCTCATGTTTTTCTGGATGGAAAGTATCAGAAGGGGTTTAAGGGGAAATTCAGCGACGTGCCATCAGGCCAACATACGATTACCGTGAAAGTCGCCACGCATGACCATGATATGGTGACTGTCTCCGACTCAATTGCCATAGTCGTGAAGTAAGAATGGATGGCAGGACAGAAATCGAGAGGTGAGCGGCGAAGGTTGGAGAATGTACTATAGATTTTTCTGCAAATGAAGTGATTCGTGAGGCTTGGGTTATGCGTGAGACCATCCTTATAAAGAGTACTCGGAGGGAGGAATTGATTGATATTACCGAATCTGTCCGCGCAATTCTTGAGCAAAGCTCCATCCAGAATGGAATCATGCATGTGTATGCACAAGGTGCGACGGCTGCCCTGATGGTTCAAGAAAATTGGGATGAGAGTGTTCAGCTGGATGTGGTCAATTTGCTTCGGAAACTCATTCCTCCCGGTGTGTGGTTGCATGATGCACAAGATGGCAATGGCGATTCCCATTTGAAAGCCGGTCTTGTCGGGCCATCAGAGACGATTCCGATTATTGATGGCCAATTGGGTTTGTCTCGATGGCAGAACATCTTTTTCTGTGAATTCGATGGTCCCCGTACTGAGCGTCGCGTGATCTGTACGCCTATTGATGATCCTGATGAGGAAGGCTAAGGCTCTTCTATGGCGCAGATCTGCTAGAGTCTCACCCGTAATTTTTGGAAGTTATTCGCTATATTTGGTTGAGAGGTATTTGCCGTGAGTCGTGTGCAAGTGGTCACCCTTTCCGAAATTGGTGACGTCTCTATTGTTTGTAAGACCAAACGAGATATTTCTATTGAAACCCCGTTAGATAAACGGGATGACGAATCCCTGGGATGGGGTTATTGGGATAGGATTTGGCCGTCGTCTATGGCCTTCTCTGAATATCTCATTCACCAATTTTCCCCAGCAAAACTGACAGGCACCAAGGTCCTAGAAATTGGCTGCGGGACAGGGGTGCCTGGAGTGGTTGCGGCTCAGCTCGGGGCGTTCACCATGTTCTCAGATATGGTTCCGGTGACATTAGAAGCGGTCAAGGAAACATGCCGCCTGAATCACATTCGCAACTTTGATACGTGCACGTTGGATTGGTCAGTAAAAAATCAATCAAAAGAGCACTATGATATGGTGTTAGGCTGTGAGGTCTTTTATGACGAAGCAATTTTAGCGGATATTTCTCACGTTCTTGAACAGGTGCTTGCCCCAGGGGGAAAAGGCCTGTTTTGCGATCCCAATAGACTGGGGCTGGACGCCATCGAACTCGGATTTCAAGAAAAGTTTAAACTCTCAGTCAAAAAAATCCCTCTGAACTGGCCACCGCAAAAATCCGCTGGTCTAGAGAAAATGGTGTATCTGTATGAGATAACCAGAAAAGGTGAGACTGTGTCTTAACGGAACCATTCTCATGTGGCGAAGTCGCTCATTGGCCTTTGCTTCGGGAGCTTTTCCGCATAGGCGGGAATCTCGTTTTTCATTTGCCGGGTTTTGTTCAGGCCGTTGAGGTTTTATGGCCTGTCGGCTCCCCAAGGGCGCAATCCCTATTTCCGGGTAAGGACCCATCGCGATGTATTTCTGAGCTCGATTTTATCATTTGGGCCACGCCCAAGGCGCCATGCACTCCAATAAAAAAACTTTGAAAAATTGACGGGTTAGAAGAGGCCGGATACAATTTTCTCATGTTTGTCACCCTAACTGAATATGCCGTGTCCTCTTGGAGAGGATCTGAGGCATACGATGGCCTAGAAGCTGTGGTGGCTGGAATTGCCGAGGGCGCCAAGCAGATTCAGGCCAAAGTGCGAGCGGCGGTTCTGGCCAATGCGGTTGGTGCGACGGGTGAAACCAATGTTCAGGGTGAAGTCGTGCAAATTCTGGATACCTTTTCCTCTGAGACGTTGGTCAAGACATTGACTCAATGTGGTAGGGTGGCGGCCATTGGTTCGGAAGAAATTGAAGAGACGGTCTTTGTTGGCGATAGTCCGGCGCATCGGTATCTTGTGCAAATGGATCCGTTGGATGGGTCCTCCAATATTGACGTGGCAGTGAGCGTGGGCTCGATTTTAGGAATTTGGAAACGCGAAGCCCATGAACAAGTCGCTGAATCGACGTTGCTAAAGAAGGGGAAGGATCAGGTTGCGGCGGTCTATACGGTTTATGGGTCCTGCACGGTGATGGTGGTGGCGACTCATGAGGGTGTGCAGGGGTTTACGCTTGATCCTGCCGATGGAATCTTTCGGCGGACCAGCCCTGATATACGTATTCCCCAAAATAATTCGTGTTATAGCACCAATGAAGGCAATTTCAAGGGGATGGAGCGAGGAACCCAAAAAGCCGTGGAAGAGCTGCGGAATACCTATTCTCTTCGGTATGCAGGGTCGCTTGTGGCCGATTTTCACCGGAATTTGCTGAAAGGGGGGATCTTCCTGTACCCAGGAACCGTCAAAAGTCCAGAAGGAAAGCTTCGTCTCATGTATGAAGCGAACCCTCTTGCCTTTATCGTCGAGCAGGCAGGTGGGGCGGCCTCTTCGGGTAAGGAGCGTATTCTTGACATTCAACCCCAGAAATTACACCAGCGTACTTCTCTTATTATTGGAAATAAAGATGTTGTTGAAAGGACCGTGGCGGTCATGAATAAGGCCTGAGGCCTGCTTAACCTAGAAGTAGCCGTTGGATCACAAAAGTCTGCACAACTTCTTCATGCACCTGGGAAATTTTAACAATTTCTCATCACCCCCAAGGTGACCACGAGTTGTAAAAATTCCCTATGCACATAAATATTTTGCACAGCTTTTTCGCGCCCAACTTCCGTTTCTAGGTTTCAGTAATTTTGACTAGAATTTTTTTCTTCTGTTTGCTGTCTGCCCCCCGTTTCTCTTCCCCTTTCCGGCCTCTCAGCTTGCTTCCGATGGTCTAAGGTTTTTTCGCTTCAAAATAACCACTTCGCCTGCTTCCTGAGGAGGTTTCTTGGTAAGGGATAGATTTCATTGGAACCTAAGGGTTCCGCTTTTCCAATTCTTCTCTGGGACTTTTGTGGGGGAGTCCTATGGGTCTTTTGATTGATTGCAGACGGTGGAGTCCCTTCGTACAATGCGCTTTCCCACGAACGAGTGGGATAGTCTGATTTTGTCTTTCACTTTTTATTCCCTGACGGAAGGGTTGGATTATGGCAAAAGTCCTTGAAGGCCCAGGAATGGGCTTACTGCGAAAATGGGGTATTTCGACCCCTAACTATGTCGTGGTGACGTCAAACGACGAGTTTAAAGAACTGTCGAAGGTCAATGATTGGTTGCAAAAGAGTAAACTTGTGGTCAAGGCCCATGAAGCGTTGGGTTCTCGCTTTAAATTGGGTTTGGTCAAGGTGGGATTAGATTTGGCTGCAGCCAAGGCGGCGGTCAAAGAAATGCTCGGGAAGAAGGTGGAATCCGTCACCATTCGTGAGGTGATTGTCTCGGAAGCCATTGATCATAAAGAAGAATATTATGCCTCGGTGAAATCGACGCGTGACGGCGTAGACGTGATGGTCACGACCTATGGCGGGATAGAGGTAGAAGAGAATTGGGAAAAGGTGAAGAAGTTATCCGTTGAAATTGGTGAATCGCCCTCCGATTCCCAATTGTCTGCCTTGGCCAAAGACGCTGGTTTTTCGGGTGATACTGCCAAAAAAATGGCTGAATTTTTAAAAAAACTCTATATTTGTTTTGATAATGAAGATGCCCAATATTTGGAAATTAATCCGGTTGTCCAAAATTCAAATGGCGACTTGGTGGCACTTGATGCGGTGACGTTGTTGGATGGTGATGCGAAGTTTCGTCATAAAGATTGGACGTTCCCTTTCGCGGCTGAATTTGGCCGTGCCTATACCAAGAACGAAGAAGAAGTGATGGCGGTGGATGCGAAGGTCAAAGGCTCCGTGAAATTGATTGAAATTCCCGGTGGCAATATTGCCATGCTCCCAGCGGGTGGTGGGGCGAGTGTGTACTACTCTGATGCGGTGGTGGCGCGTGGTGGGAAATTAGCCAACTATGCTGAATATTCTGGCGATCCGCCGGATTGGGCGGTTGAAGTGCTCACCGAAAAAGTCTGTTCGTTGCCCAATATTAAACATATTATCGTCGGTGGGGCGATTGCCAATTTCACCGATGTGAAAAAGACCTTTGGTGGCATTATCAATGCCTTTAGAAAAGCCAAAGGTGAAGGCAAATTAAAGGGTGTGAAGATCTGGGTACGGCGTGGTGGTCCCAACGAATTGCAAGGGTTGGCGGCCATGCGTGCCTTACAAGATGAAGGCTTTGATATTCATGTGTTTGACCGCACGACGCCATTAACAGACATTGTCGATATGGCCATGGCGGCAAAATAAATTTTTTGAAATTAAGGACCTAGGAGACTGCTTCAATGAGTATTCTTGCCACGAAAGACACGCATGTCGTTATTCAGGGGGGCGTGGCTGGTGTCAATGCTGCCCGTCGTATGGCTGAGTTCCGCTATATGATTAAACAACCGTTGAATGTATCCGCATTTGTGTATCCGCCTGACGCAGGGAAAACCTATGAAATCGTGTGCGGGACCGAGCTTGTGGCCATTCCCATCTATAAGACGGTGGCGGATGCCACGGCCAATCATCCTGAAATTAATACCAGCCTGGTTTATATCGGCGCGAACCGAGCGTATGAAGGCACAATGGATGCCCTCAATGATCCCAAAATCAAAACGGTCTCCATGATTACCGAAGGAGTTCCAGAAAAAGACGCCAAGCTTCTTGGAAAACATGCCAGAAAATTAGGCAAAACGTTTAACGGCCCTTCCTCGATTGGCGTGGTGTCTGCCGGAGAATGTCGTTTGGGTGTGATCGGTGGAGCTTTTGATAATTTGGTGGCCTGTAAGTTGTATCGCCCGGGTTCATTTGGCGTCATTACCAAATCGGGCGGGTTGTCAAACGAAATTATCTGGATTTGTTCTCAATTTGCTGACGGGATCACCACAGCCATCGGAATTGGTGGGGATGCCTACCCAGGGACAGATTACGTCAGTTATTTGGAAATGTTTGAAAACGACCCGCAAACCAAAGCGGTGGTGATCGTCGGGGAAATGGGTGGCGATCTAGAGGAAAGTGCTGCTGAATGGTACGGAGCCAAGAAGCGCCGGATTAAATTGTTGGCGGTGGTTTCTGGCTTTTGCCAAGAAAGTCTGCCCAAGGGGATGAAATTCGGCCATGCCGGTGCGAAAGAAGGGTTAAAAGGGGAAGGGTCGGCGCGGGCGAAATCCGATGCCTTGAAAAAGGCGGGCGCGATTGTCCCTGATACCTTTGGCGCGTTGGGGCCTGCAATCAAGGCCACACATGAGGAATTTCTCAAGACTGGAGTGATTAAGGCCATTCCGGATTTGGCTCCGGCGGATGTACCGAGGCTTCCAAAAACCGTGGCTGAAGCGAAGAAAGATGGAGAAGTCTTGGTGGAACCGCTCATTCGTTCCACTATCAGCGATGATCGGGGTGACGAGCCCCTGTATCAAGGCTATCCGGCTTCTGAGCTCATCAATGCCGGTTATGATATTCCCCATATTATTGGATTGTTATGGGATAACCGGTTAGTTTCCAAACAAGAAGCCGAAATTATCAAACGGATTATCATGTTGTCGGCCGACCATGGCCCATGTGTCAGTGGTGCGTTGACGACGGTCATTGCGGCCTGTGCGGGAATCGGCTTATCGCAAGCGGTAGCCGCGGGTATGATTATGATCGGCCCACGATTTGGTGGTGCGGTCACCGATGCTG
>JAOUNC010000152.1 GCA_029881175.1 Nitrospirota bacterium
GTGGAAAGAAATAGTCGGTCTTGGCCTTGAGCTCTTCCGGCGTTCCCCTAAATGGTCCGGCTGGTCCGGCTTTTCTAAACAGGAAAATATGAAGGCCCGCTAATCCGGCCAATGCTGCCGGCAGGACCATGACATGAATCACAAAAAATCGGCTGAGGGTCATTTGACCAGGAGTTGGTCCGCCCTTGAGAAACCTCGCCATAAAATCGCCGACAATCGGGGTCTTGTCCATGATCTCAACCCCAACCACTGTAGCCCAATAGGCTCGCTGATCCCAGGGCAACAGATACCCGGTAAACCCAAATCCCATGACAATCCCAAAAAGAGCCAGACCAACGAGCCAGACAAGCTCCCTGGGTTTTTTATAGGCCCCCCATAAAAAGACTTGAGACATATGGGCAAACACCATCACCACCATGGCCGATGATCCCCAAAAATGGTAACTCAGGAGAAACCAACCATAATCCACTTCATGAATGATGTATTGAGTGCTGTCGTAGGCATGGTCGGTGCTGGGGACGTAGTAGAACATCAACAAAATCCCAGTGACCACCTGAAGGATAAAAATAAAAAGGAGGACCGACCCAAAAGCGTAGGCCCATCGTGAGCCACCAGGTATCGGCTCATTCAGCATTTTAGCCTGAATATTTTTCAGACCAACCCTTTCATCAACGAACTCAACGACTTTTTCAAATGGATTGGGCTGGTTCACTGGTTGGGAATCCTGCTGCATGAAGGAATATTCCTCGATTTTAATGTAGGATTTTCTAAAGAAGACGAATTTGATTTTTTACGCCGGCCTTGTATTCAATATCAATTATTTTTATTTCACCGGCGGCATCAATTTGCATAGGCAGGACATCCAACCCACGAGGTGCAGGGCCATCAATGACTCTCCCGGCTTCATCATATAAACTTAAATGGCAGGGACAAAGAAACACACCGTCTGGATTACTTTTTGTTTTTCTCCACTTGTACCCACAGCCTAAATGAGGGCACTTTCCTGAAAATCCGATGTAAGGTGAATTCGCCTTATTCACATGAAGTAATTCGCCTTTATTATCGAAGAATTTCGCATCATCCCCACCATATACCGCTTTTTGGACTTCAGGAGTGGCCTTCACGATCCAGATATTCTTTTCAATTTGCTGTTCCGGCATAAATGCTTCCTTAAAGCCTCGCGTAAACTTAAACTGGAAGCCAACATTTTCCTTCGTTACTTTCTTGATATTCCCTACAGAAAACCAGGCATTATCAAAAGGCTTAAACATGGGCTTCATAAGGTATTTCAACACAGGATATGCCAGCGGAAGCGCAACAAGTGTCCCGATTGCATGCGTCATATTATTAAAAAATGTCCTTCGAGGAACCCCCTGCTCTAAACAAGGAAGAGGCACCAGAACCTCCCCAGCCTCAACATGCAGATTGTCTTCAAGATGGGCAATTTCAACTTCATGAATCGTGACATATCGATCCCGGTCAATGGCAGGGAATCTGGAGAATTCTTCGGAGGAAGACCGAAGGACAATCTCCTCCTCACTCACCACCTGCTGAACTTGGCCAATAGGAACCATCCGATCCACACCTTGAGCACTAAATTCCTTGACAACCACATGACTAATTTCATGTGACAGGGGATCAACAATAACCTTGGAAATCTTTCCAACTTCCTGATCTCCACATAAAGCCTTAGCTGTAAGCTTTGGTTGCATATCAAATGAATCCTTAGGCTGCACTAATTCATCTTTATCGGCTTGGGGGTTTCCACCGAAGTATCTTTTAAGGTTGACAAAAACGCCACAAGCGCATTGATCTCTTCCTCAAACATGAGATCACGATATTTATCTGGCATTTTCCCCTTCTCATATTGCTTATCAAACCCTTCAGCCATCCAACTTTTTGGGTTGAGGATTTTTTCTCTGAGCGCCTCAGGAGTCATCAGACTCCCAATGTTATCAAGGACAGGACCTCGCTTTTTCCCACCTGACCCAAATAATTTATGGCAGTTATAGCATTCCTGAAGCTCCCATTGCTCTTTGCCTTTGGCAATAATATCTCCAGAAGCCGGCGCCTTTGCACCTGAAGTAGAGGCCACCTCTACTTGCGCCCCAGCACCAAGAGAACTCAATTGCGCAGTAATCGCTTTGGCACGCTCATCCAAAACTTTCGCCCTGGCAATAAGCTCATCAGCTTTACCCTGTTCGGATCTGGCCTTTCGAATTTTGAGAATTTTCTCAATTTTGCCTGCTTCATCAGCAGGGTCAAATTGGGGGAGAATGGATGCTCCGGCAATATACAAACCCGAAAGCAGAACATAAAACACAAGGAGCGCCCCAAGAGCCTTGACGCCTTCTAATCGTTTCATTGGAGGGGCATCCAAAAGGATAAACACCAAAGATCCCAACATGGCGTAAATGAAAAACATGATCTGAAAGATTGGCGGGAAATGCGTCTGTTGAGCGGCAACCACCAATATCCCGCCAATGATAATCCCGATGATTGTTTTCTTTAGGACACTTTTCGTGAAGCTTTGGTTAGCCATACGATTCCTTTTCTTCCTAATGCGTTCTTTTTGGCTTCAGCAGAAACAGGCAATTCCTAATGTGCTTCAACCTTGGAACTTGCCGGTTTAAGCGTTACCAGAATGGCAAAACTGACTACAGCATAGAACACAATCGTCACCCCTGTAATCCACCAAGCCGAGTACGACAATGTGGGAGTGAACGCCTCTGGCGTGAAATCCGGAACCAGATTGTACACATGGAAATATTTTCTGGTGAGAGACCGGACGGTTCCCATCAAGCCCATGGTCCAAATCGCACTAAAGGCCAAGAAAATCAAGACGAACTGTGAAGCAAAATCGATTTTCCCCCAAATGATGGTTCCCCGTTTAATCGCCCGGTTGTACATAATGTAGTTCACGATTGTGAGGAAAACTAATGTAAAGGCAGCGGCATTTTTGGCAGGCATTAAAGCCAGCTCCTGCGCCCATTCAGGTAGCTCAACTTCATGCGTCGCCAAGCCCTGAGTGGCAACAAATCCATGGGGCGTCATCCAAATAGCATCAGCCACCACAATCATAAGAAACCCGATTTTAATCATTGTAAAGGCAGAAACCGTGAAGTTTTTCAGCCCTGGAATTTTTCCTAACATCACCGGGACAAGGACGGTAGCAGCCAAGAAAATGAGGGATTGCCATTCAGGCGGCGGGAACATCTTCCAGGCCATTCCCATGATGGCTGGCATAAAGAGGACAGACAGAGCCACATACCCGGACATGCGTATCTGATCCACTCCCTCAATACGCTTAAGGCTTAACCAGATGTAATAATTACTCGCCAAAAATATGAGACCAATCATGGCTCCTTGCATTTCAAAGAACATCGATAATTGATCGGCCATCATATAGGGACAAATCGACGCATCATAATCACAGAGTTCATAGGCCAGGAGATAGCCCATAAATGGCAGCAAGAGCAAGGCTCCCACGCCAATCATATTGCCCACAAACCCCATCCAATCATAATAGGAACGCTCTTCATCGGTTTTCGATCGCATAAACATATAAGCCGCAATCAGACCCGCGATGAAGCCTCCAAAGGTGACATTCCCCACTAACCTATGGAGATTAAGCGGCATCCAACTATAATTGGCCATCTTATCCCACAAGCCCGCATTCGATACGAACTCGACAAGGGAAACTCCCTCAGCCGCTTTTGCAGGAGTATTCATGAAAGCCGTCGGGCCATCGATCACAAAGAGGGTGACAGTTCCTACAATATTCAAGAGGATTCCTAACGCAATATGACGCCCCTTTAAGCGTCCCTTCATAGAATCCCAGGAATAAAAGTAGGTATAAAGAATGATGGTTTCCAGGATAAACAAGAGCGGATAAATGACCGCGAAAACGAGGAAGAAATGCTGAATCAACCAGGTCGAGAAGTCTGGATAGGTACCAAGGAGCACAAAGAGAAACAGCCCCCCGGTCAAGGCTGTCATACTATAAAGAATGACGGTGACCTTTATAACCTCCTTGGCAAGACGGTCGTACTTCGGGTCGTTATTCTTGTACCCCAGCCATTCAGCTACCACCGCAAATATTGGAGCCCCCAAGATAAACGCCGCAAACAAAATGTGCAGGTTGGCTACGACCCAGACTGCCGTGCGGTTTCCTGTATAAGGGAAATCAACCTGAGGGGCAGGAACCTCCTGCCCGTACGCCAGAGCTGCTCCACCAATGAGCAAGCCTAAGACCATCCACATACTTCGATGTAAGGTTTTCAAGGGTCGTCCCCCTCCTTTATCTTTCTTCTCGTTCCTGGGATTACTTTTTAGCTTTTTTTAGTGGGCCGCATCCCCTGCAGGTGCATCAGATGCTGCTGGCGCAGATCCAGCCGCTCCCGCCGCAACCCATTTATTCGCTGCCACATCCCATTCCTTACCGTTGAGCCCAAAGGTGGCCTCAAACGCAATAACTTTCCAAATTTCGTCTTCTGAAAGCTTGCTCTTCCAGGCTTTCATTTTTGTGCCCGTCACACCTTCATTCACACGCCAGAACCACACTGCATCTGAATAAAGCTCCATTTGCTCAGTCCGACGGAAGTCTCTGGCACCAGCCTTAACTGGCTTGCCATTCTTTCCATGACAACTCGCGCAATTGACGTCAATATTATGCTGTCCAGTATAAATCGCCTCACCCTCTTTAAGGATCTCCGGATTGTTCCAGTAACCATCTGGCATATGCTTATCGGCATACTCAGGTGGGGCCGGAGGTGGTGGCTTTGGGGGACCTTCCCCATCACCCCCACATGCAGACAATGCCATTGCCACGACAGCTAACCCTAGAACCTTGAGACTTTTCAAATTTCGGTATTCGTTCATTGTTCCCCCTTGCATACGCGTTTCTTAATCCAGATTGATACTTTGTGTTTTTATTTCTTGCTTCCTTAACTTTTCCTAATTTTTCCACACAAGAACGGCACACCTTTGCGAGTTACCTTATATAAAAATCTCACTCAAAAAGCAAAGAGAGATTTTTTTTGAAGAGCAGATCTAGTTCACGCATAGGAGGGGCGACGTTAAGAAAAAAATTAAGACTCTGGAATATCCGCTCACCCTCAAGTACCTACGCCTTTTGCCGTGCCAATTATATTCAGATAGGAAAGTCGCTCCTCTTCTTGTGATACTCTTCAAATTTCTTTATAGGGACTCTGAGTGCCGAAAAAGACCTGGATTTCTATCACAGACGAGCGCCGAGCGTCAATTAATTCTTCCTTTCAACATATGAACATTTCATGGCTCTCCGTCGCTCGCTTTCAAGCATACGACATATCAGCATGCCACAAAATCTCAAGCAGGAAAAAATAGATGAGGACGGGAGGAAGGAACCACGCAGGAGAGGTCTAACTCATCTGAGGCTTTTGCCACTTCTTTGACCAGTCTTCCCATGAACGACCAAACGCCGTATCTTCTCCACTGAATTCCACAGCGACAATGTCATGGGCCTTCACCAGGCACGGCTCTGACTGGCCAGCCAGATATACCTTGATTGAGGAATGAGGAATGCCCTCTTGACGATCAAAAGCATAACCAACGAGCTGGCCCCCTGCTTTGAGATGAATCGTCACATCACCCCGGTAGTCAACTGCTCGCCTGAGAGCCTCCTGCAATTCCGCGTCATTGACAGGCTGAAGTCGGCATCCTTCCCAGGATTGCGGATGGTCGTTAGAAGCGTTGGGCGCACTCATGACGCTAACAGTGACTCAGAGAGCAGACTAGGAATTGCTCTGAAATATGGCGGGGAATGAAACATGCGGGCACTAGACCGCATTGGGGAAAAACGTGGCTCTGACCGTTCCGAAAAATCCACCCCAGGTACTGAAGGTATCTTTGACCGCAGATGCTTCATATCCACAATGCACCATACAATCTCGACATTGGTCATGACGACCCGTGCCATACCGTTCCCACTCGGTCTCCTCCATTAACTCTCGAAACGAGGAGACATACCCTTCTTGCAATAAATAACAGGGGCGTTGCCAGCCAAAAATATTGTAGGTGGGATTGCCCCACGGCGTACATTCATAATCACGCTTGCCCATGAGAAATTCCAGAAACAACGGCGACTGATTGAACTGCCACTGCCGCTTACGTTGCATGAGCAATTGCGAAAAGAGCGACTGGGTTCGGTCTCTCTTAAGAAAGCTTTGCTGGTCAGGGGCTTTATCATAACTATAGCCAGGGGAAATCATCATCCCTTCGACGCCCAACTCCATCATTTCATCAAAGAATCGGCGAACACGAGCAGGCTCAGCATCATCAAATAACGTCGTATTGGTCGTCACGCGAAATCCCTTTGCCAACGCAGCTCGAATGGCTTTCACCGCAACATCATATACCCCATCTCGACATACCGCATGGTCATGTTCTTCCTTGAGACCATCCATGTGAACACTAAACGTGAGATATTTTGAAGGCGTATAATCCTGCAATTTACGCTCAAGGAGAATGGCATTGGTGCAGAGATAGACATATTTCTTTCGCTTCACAAGCCCCTCTACGATCATCGGCATTTCCGGGTGAATGAGCGGCTCTCCTCCGGGAATGCTCACGATTGGGGCTCCGCATTCATCAGCCGCCGTCCAACATTGCTCCGGGGTCAACCGTCGATTCAGAATATGATCTGGATATTGAATTTTCCCGCATCCCGCACATTCCAAATTGCAGCGAAACAAGGGTTCCAACATTAAAACCAATGGATAGCGCTTCACGCCCCGAAGATGTCGAGATAACGCATACTGCGAA
>JAOUNC010000153.1 GCA_029881175.1 Nitrospirota bacterium
ATTCGAAGGGTTCGTCCAGCAAGGCCGCCAATTGCTCGGCGGATCCCGAAGGGGACCTCCCTTGTTTAGCGCGCGAAGCGTACTTCCAGTACGTGAGCACGGAAAATTGGTGACCTGCCTGCGCGAAGCCGCTACGGCGAAGGCAGGGAACGCCGCTGGCGGCTTTTTTCAACAGCCCCATCTTGTAATAATCAGGATGAATTGTAGTCAAGGAAGGTCGAACTGTCGAGGGATTTGGGGAAATGAATGTGGGGACATCCTTTTTTACAGGATTGTCCCCACCAAACTATCAAGACACGTTGACAACATCTACCACAAAATGGATTTCACACGGGACCGTTGTTTCGATTCCGGCACGGCTCGTTTGGCAAGAATCGAAGGTTGCGAAGGACTCATTTCCTGAAAAGCTTCGTTGCGCTTGTTGGCCATGGCTGCGGAAAGACCCAAATAGACCTTTCGCGCCGCTTCAGACCACTTAGGGTCAAAGGCTGCTCCCTTGAAAGCTGCCTCTGCGGCTTTTTTCTCATCATGCGTTAATGGTCGTTGTTGCTGCATTACTCTCCTCCATCTACTCTTGACTGCCTATCAATAAAAAATTAGTGGACGAGGGGTCGTGGTTCTTTTTCTGCTTGAATGCGTTTTCCGCAATTCAAACATGCAAAGTACAATATACTCAACCCGACCTCTAAGTCCACGGCTCGTTCCATCACCATCGAACCCTGACATTTTTCACAAATTTTCATGGTGCCCCTTCTGTGATTGTTGGTTCACTGGTTTGCTTGAGCAAATGATATGCCTAACATCCTGTCGTCAAAAATATGCAGCATTGACAACTAATTTCCACTAACAAGGCCACAGCCCCTCCGAAAAGATCTCCTCAAGAATCCCCAAGGGGATACTCCGAGAAGCATCCCGTTAAAATCCCCGACAGCCCGAACTAGTCGTCATTGCCTTTCAATGACAGATACTCATCTTTACTGGAACCTACGGTGACATTGAATTCTTAGAAGGCGTTAACGATCCCGACAACGCAGACAGGAAATTGGAGAACTGTGAATTCAGAGAATTCTCTAAGAGGAAGAGATAAGAAGAGGATTTGCTAACCCAAAAGACCGCAGGGGAAAGAAATGAGCGGGAAAGACACCACTCCACCCAACCTGAAACCTATTGCAAGTTGAGCAAGAGAGTGAAAAGCCTTTTAGATCTTCATGGAGAGCTCATGAAGCGAAGGAGCAAGAAAATCCACGCACATCAGTCAATATTTTTTTCTCACACGAAAGGAAGCCTATGCATCCCCCATACGGATACGTCCGTTGAAGACACCTCCAATTTCCACCGAGAGTTGAGGAGCACTCAGCGTCCCATGAATCAATCCAGGAGCGAGAAGTTTAATCGATTCCTTGGCAACGACATCACCATGAATAGATCCTTTACAGATCACCGTGCCGGCTTCAATCTTTGCCTTAACAACCGCACGATCTCCGACAACCAAGGTTCCTTTGGTATGCACAGTGCCTTCTAAGCGTCCATCAATTTGCACATTGCCTTCGTACCAAATTTCCCCGATACATTCGACACCTTCACCAAAAAATGCCACCACTTCTTTCTTGGCCGGCAGAACTGGAGATACCACTTGAAACGATTTTTGAGATCCCAGTGAAGTCGCAAAGTCCTGCGTCGGGGTCATCACATCCAATTCACTCATTACAGCCATCGAGTCTCCCTCCTCTTCGAGTCATTGCGTCCATTCCCTATTTCAACATCCAACCATGAAGCCTTCAGCTCCTCGTAGCTTACCTGAGTTTCTCTCTAAATCAACTTAAAGTCTCTTGCAAATGAAATAAATCTAAACGGTGCGGAGCTTTGCGCCCTATTGTAGACCGACGAGGATATCGTCTTGCTGGCCAGCATCTCGGTCAATCATGTCTCCAACTTACGAATAACCAATGGCCATCTAGGCCACCGGCCATCAGTCGAACAAAACACGACACACCCGTTCAAACATCGTGGAGCAACACAAGCCCCATCAAACTGCACAACATAGGATTTTTGGGAGTGATGCGGGCCATCAAGGTAATTGGGGGGTAAAGAGGTGTACCCTAGCAATGCCGTGAATGCGGTCACCCCCTTTCAAGGGATCGGTGATAAACAAACGGCGGGACTTCTTCAGAAAGCTCGCCAACATTCATTCACCGCAATGCAAGCACGGACTCAGAATATCGGGGACGGATTCCTATAAACGCCGAGTTCAGACTCATTTGCAAATTTTGAACTACGATCTTTTTCAAGGATTGCTTGGCGGGCAATGATAGCTCTGAGCGGCATGAGACTCGCCATCCGCTTACAAAAAATCCAGCAAAAGCGCCCTCACGATACGCAGCCTTCATTATTCATATGTTCTTGATCATCTTCGAGAAGAATGACGAAATTATTCGGCCATTTGTGAAGAGAAAACGTAGATGAATATCATCAAGTTCCCTTCACTATGTAAACAATTGTCACGCTCTACTGAGCGCAAACCTCCAAGACTTGGAGGTTATCCCTATAGAGATAAGAAACCGGAAGTCCATCCTAAATTGTCCGCCTTGGCAAAATCTTCCTTGCCTTTTATTCTTGTACGACGATGTGAGTGTCTGTTTCTTCGACGCCGGGGATCGTGTGAATTTTAGTCATGATGAGATTCGATAGCGCTCGATCATCTGGTGCATTCACCAATCCAAAGATATCCGGCTGACCAAAACAGGCATGCGCTTGCTCCACTTCTGGAAACGCCTTCAACGTCGCCAACACATCTTGGGTTTTCCCGGCTTTGACTTTCATTAATATGTACGCTTTTGCTGCCATCACAACCTCCTTGTTTCAGATCAATGCGCCAAACCCATCTTGAAATCTGGGCTCATGTTCTTTAGCCCCTGTTCTACCATAGATGATGCTGTGGTTCCATGGCCCAGCCTTCCTCCTTTTCCTTTTCATATTGCCGAGGTTCGGCTCCTGCCATTAGGATAGGTGGGGTCGAGGACTATCATGATTGAGTAATACCTTGAAGAGGTTGTGATGCCCAGCATCGTTTCATTAATACCCAGTGGCACGGAAATGGTCTGCGCACTTGGCTGTCACGAGCAACTCAAAGGCCGCTCACATGAATGTGACTTTCCTCTTAGCATTCATGACCGCCCAATCTGCACAGTTCCCAACATTTCAGTCGACGCTAAGAGCCAGGAGATTCATGATCAGGTGTCCGGAATGTTAAAAGATGCTCTTTCCATATACCGCGTTGAAGTTGAAACTCTTCGCACGATCAAACCCGATATCATCGTGACACACACACACACAATGTGATGTTTGTGCCGTAAGCTTTCACGATGTGGATCGGGCTCTTAAAAATTCACTGGAATACCAACCGACGTTGATTCCACTTCACGCCACCACCTTGCAAGGGGTATGGGAGGACCTGCTTCGTGTGGCCCAGGGAGTGGGTAAAATCGAAGCAGGGAATAACCTGCTCGCTCACTATCAATCCCGCATTTCTGCAATCGCTGATCGGTGCCGGGTCGAAGGCCCCCGACCTTCGGTCGCTTGCATCGAATGGATGGAACCCTTAATGGCGGCTGGCAATTGGGTTCCTGAACTTGTAGAGCTCGCTGGAGGCCACTCGATTTTTGGAGAACCAGGAACTCATGCCCCATGGATCACCTGGGAAGCCTTAGCTGAAGGCAATCCCGATATGCTGATTTTGATGCCCTGTGGGTTTTCCATGCCTCGCATTGAGGAGGAAATGAGCCTATTGACTCAGAATCCTGTTTAGCCCACGTTGAAAGCCGTTCAAAAAGGACACGTCTATTTGACCGACGGAAATCAGTACTTTAACCGACCTGGGCCTCGCCTGGTCGAATCATTGGAAATTTTCGCCGAGATCTTTCATCCCACCATTTTTCAATTTGGTCATTCAGACACAGGTTGGCTTCAGTGGCATCCTACCCGTTGACCAACTCTCTCGACATTTGATAAATAGGAATGATTACTAAAAAGGAGTAAGGTGAATTTCTTCCATGAACTTTTCCCTTGATGACATTCAACAAAAATTTCGTGGTTGCGGCTTGAAGTCCACTCCGCAACGAACGGCTATTTACCAAGCCCTCGTTCACAGTACGGCTCATCCCACTGCGGAAGACCTCTTTGCGCAGGTATTACCAACTTACCCTATGCTATCTCTGAACACGGTGTATTACACCCTAGGCGTGTTGCGCACAGCTGGCCTCGTACAAGAAGTGAATATCGGCCATGACCGGGCCCGTTTTGATGCGAACCTCTCTCCGCATCATCATGTGATTTGTCTCGGGTGTCAGACCATTCTAGATGTCATGGACCCAAAATTGAACCGTCTGACTTCCCCATCCGGACTTCCCAAAGACTTTGAAATTACCCAATATCAAGTAGCTTTCCGAGGCTATTGCGGTCCCTGCCGCCAATCAAAAGCATCTAACACCGCTTCATCATCGGGGAAACGCCCCATTTCACAATAAAGGAGGATTGTATGGGCAACAGTTTAAAAGGAACCAAAAGCCACGAAAATTTAAAAGCCGCATTTGCCGGCGAATCACAAGCGAACCGTCGCTATCTGTACTTTGCTAAACGCGCGGATATCGAAGGCTACACGGATATTGGAGGTCTCTTCCGAGACACGTCGGAAGCTGAAACCGGCCATGCCTTCGGTCATTTAGATTTCTTAAAAGAAGTTGGCGATCCAGCGACCGGCGTGCCCATCGGCAATACTGATGCAAATTTAAAAGCAGCCATTGAAGGTGAAACGTACGAATACACCCAGATGTATCCTGGGATGGCCAAAACGGCACGAGATGAAGGATTCGAAGAATTGGCCGAATGGTTTGAAACATTAGCCAAAGCCGAGCGTTCACACGCCAACCGATTCACCAAAGGCCTTGAATCGTTGAATCAAGGATAACCACCGAGAGTGACAAGATCACGCCCGCGGCTAACGAATGAGCGCGGGCGTGTGTTGTCTTCCCAGCTTTCTCTTTTCTCACTCCATGCCAAAATTCGACTTAATCACACCGGGTTGGAAACGATCCGATCTTGAAACTGAAACCTTACGGGTTTTTGATATTTGCGACGGCTGTCGCCGCTGCTTCAACCTCTGTCCGTCGTTCACCACATTACTGAACCGTATTGATGATCACGAAAGTGATGTATCCAAGCTGACGTCACAAGATTTCACTCAAGTTGAACAGGAATGCTATTACTGCAAACTCTGCTTCAATCACTGCCCCTATTCACCACCGCATCAATATGATTTAGATTTTCCGCGGTTGATGGCGGCATGGAAAAAGCAACGAACGGCGGAAGATGGCGCAACCTGGCGCGACACCCTCCTCATTCAAACTGATCTCATTGGGAAACTAGGCAGCCTGACCGCGCCTCTCACGAATTGGGCGCTGCGGACTCCCTGGGTACGCGGACTTGTGGAAACGATAGCGGGAGTCCATCAATCTCGGCAGGTGTTACCCTTTCAATCGGAAACATTTTCACAATGGTGGGAACGCCGAAAGCCAGCATCGAAAGCTTCAACGCCCCAAGGCAGAGTGGCCTTCTTTCCCAGTTGCTTGGTGACTTTCCAAGTGACCGATATCGGCAAAGCCACCATACAAATATTAGAAAAAAATGGCATTGAGGTCGTGGTCCCTCCCAATCAACACTGTTGCGGTATGCCTCGATTTGATCTCGGTGACACACAAGGCATGCAACGTATCGCCGAAGAACAATGCCAACAGTTTTTACCGTATCTCGAGAAAGGGTATGACATCATCATTCCTGCCCCAAGTTGCAGCTTGATGTTTAAACGGGAATATCCTTACCTGAAGCCTTCCCCAGAAATGACGCGCCTAGCCGAACAGACCTTTGATGTATGCGAATATCTCATGCGTTTAAAAAAAGAAAATCGCCTCTCACTCGATTTCCCTCAGAACCCCGGTCGAGTGGCCTATCAAATCCCCTGCCATCTTCGCGATCAAAACATTGGTTTCAAATCGAAGGAGCTTATGGAACTCACTGGCGCTCACGTTCATCTGATTGAAAAATGCTCCGGTCATGATGGCGCCTGGAGCGCCAAGAAAGAATTTTTTGACATGTCGATGAAGATTGCAAAAAAAGCTGTGCGGGAAATTCAACGGGAGACATTCGATGTCGTGGCATCCGACTGTCCCTTGTCAGCCCTTCAACTCGACCAGGCCCTTGATGCCCCACCTTCAAGATCTGCGCTCCATCCCATTCAAGTGGTTCGCAATGCCTATGGACTCCCATCATGAAACACGTCACCCCACAAGAACTCCTATCCGCAGCCGACTATGAAGAACAACGCACAGAGATTCGTCAGCGTATAATCGCGCTTAAAAAACGACGCCGCATTACCGTGGGAGACTACATCACGCTAGTATTTGAAAACCGTGAAACCGTGTTATTTCAAATTCAAGAGATGCTGAGAACTGAACGTATCTTCGCTCCAGAAAAAATCCAGGAAGAATGTGATGTCTATAACGCGCTGTTACCGGGCAAGGATGAACTCAGCACAACATTCTTTATCGAAATTACCGATTCCGACAAAATCCAAGAACTCCTCGATTCATTCCAAGCCATAGATGAATCACAAACAGTAGGAATTCTGGTGGGAGACCAACAAATTTTTGCCAACTTTGAAGCTGGTCATAGTAAAGAAGATAAAATCAGTGCCGTCCATTTTGTCCGTTTTTTAACCACTCCAGCCTTTCGGGATCACTTGGCCCAACCA
>JAOUNC010000154.1 GCA_029881175.1 Nitrospirota bacterium
GGATGGCCACCTCTTGCGTGACCTGATTGCCCAGAAACGGATCCAGAGCTTCGGTCCTGATTTGTTCCCATACCGGCATCATGATAAAGAGCGTTAAAAATAACGCTAACCCGATCATGACCTGATTGGGGGGCGCATGCATCGTTCCCAGGGCTTGACGAAGCAATCCCAAAACAATCACCACCCGGGTAAACGAGGTGACGAGCATGAGTAAGGCCGGAGCCAACGTGAGCATCGTCAGCATGAAGAGAATGCGTAGACCGAATGTCCATGGCTCCGAGGCGTCTAATCCTGACACTTGCAAGCTGATGGTAGGATCCTTTGAGGCTTGACCCCATGCACTGAGAGGCCACCCCATAAGTGGACTCACGGTTGACAGGCAGAGCACACCAAAGCATCGTGACCAGTTGACAGTCTGAATACCCGCATGACGCCGCGAACCATTTATGAACATTTTGATATCCTTACGGAAGAGATCTGAGAGACCGAACCGGCCTCATTCTTCTCTGAACCCGTTGTGGCCCATTGCCCCAACCACGTGCCTAAACGGCCAGCTATAGGGTCTGCCAGAGTACGCACATGTCTGGCTCGCTCTACATCAGTAATTTTTGTTAACAACGTCATTTCTTTCGCCGTGGTTCCCAGCACTAAAACTTCTCCCGCCACATCCACCAACATGATTTGTTTCCCCGTCCCGACACGCAGTCCACCCAGCACCCGCATCAGCGGCTCCCCTCCCTTACCAGGCATCTCTCCGAAGGTGCGTCTTACCCACGCCAAACCACTTAACAGGACCAGAATGACGAGGGCCAAGGCTCCGGCCATTTTGAGCGCTTCATGGGTTAAATCCATAATTTTCCAGTTCAAAGTAAGGAGTGAATAGTGAGGCGTAAGGAGGGAAGAAAATAATACTTAAATCTCTTTCTCATTCATATCACGCCTCACTCCTGACTCCTTACGTCCTCATCGAAGTTTATTTAACCGCTCACTCGGGCTAATCACGTCAGTGAGACGAATCCCGAATTTTTCGTTCACCATGACCACCTCGCCTCGAGCCACGAGCCGGTCGTTGACCAACACTTCTAACGGTTCGCCTGCTAATTTATCTAATTCCACAATAGAGCCCTGTCCGAGTTGCAGGAGATCTTTGATCAACATCTTGGTGTTGCCTAATTGCGCAGACAACACAAGAGGAATATCTAAGATACGGTCAAGGTTAGTCTCTTGTTGAGATTTTTGTTCGGCAATAGCCGGAAGAGCCTGCGGCTTCGCCTCATTCGCCGATTTTGCTGCAGCTTCCTGAGCTAAAGCCTCCATCATTTCCTTCTCAGCATCAAAGGTATCCATATCCACGCTGTCTTCTTCACTCATGTGTCATCTCCATTGTTTCCTGGTTTCCCGGTCATTCGCTGTTCACGTGAGTCATATGGCTTTATTCAGCTTCCAAAATAATGTCATGAATTTGAAACGATCGTAGGCCCTTGGTCGTTCCTGGAAATCCTAAAAATTTTGGCACCCCTTCCACTGTGGCCAGTAACGGCTTGGTGGTGGATTGCTTCAAAACAATCACATCTCCTGGTACAAAACGCATCAACTCATCAATTGAAATGTCGGATTCCCCCAAGGTGATGCAAATGTTGACGGATGCGTCCTTGAGTCTGCTTGAAAATCTTCGCACCCATCCATCGTCTACTTCATAAATATCATTTTGAAAACTCACTTGAAGCCGATCTCGAATGGGCTCTAACATGGCATAGGGGAGACAAAGATGCAGATCGCCGACCGAATTCCCCAGTTCAATGCCTAACGTCACCACCATGACAATATCTGCCGGCAACACAATGGAAGCCATTTGGGGATTCATCTCTGCCCGAACGGCTTTGATCTTTAACTTTTCCACCGGGTCCCAGGCCTTCTGTAAATTTCTCAACCCCATCTCCATCACCTTACGCATGACCCGCTGTTCAATGAGCGTGAAATCCTGACCTTCCGGCTTGACGTGAGTTTGTCCCGTTCCACCAAAAAAATGGTCGACCAGGAGATACACCGTGGCGGCATCGGTGGCGACCATGGCCGTCCCACGAAGCGGCTCCATCGAAATAATTTGGAGATAGGCAGGAACAGGCAGGCGTTTGGTGAATTCAGCAAATTTCATGACGGATTGGCTGGCCACCGTGACTTCAACCGTCTTTCTGAGAATATCACTGAGGGTCTGCCGAAAAAGCCTGGAAAATTGTTGATGGATCACATCCAGCGTCGGCATGCGCCCACGAACAACCCATTCCTGATTTCCTAGATCATAGGGAACCGGTCCGTCTCCTGACTCCTCAATCTCAGGAGGCTCAGTTTCGACATCCCCATCAGATACGCCACGGAGCAGAGCATCAACTTCATCTTGACTCAGAATCTTTTCCATGGGCCTATGCTACGACAAAGTAAGGCGTGAGGTGTGAGGAGCACGTAGCAGAAAACAGCAGAACACCTGATCTATTGTTTTCCATCTTTTTACCCTTTTACCCCTCACGCCTTATCCCTTACTCCTCACTTTTTTGTTATTGAATGATAAAATCCGTAAAGAACACATTCGCCACTTTCCCCTTGCTCATCACCCCATTGACTCGTGTCTGAATTTCTTCGCGAATTCGACGTTTGCCATTCACCGTTCGTAATAACTGCGATTCCTTGCTACTTAAAAGAACGAGCAAGGCGTCACGAATGGCAGGGACTTTGTTCTGGTAATCCGTTTTTTCTTCGGGGCGATCGAGTTCTAATTTAATGCTCACTTTAAGAAACCGGAGCTCATCTCTATCGGCTAAATTAAGAAGAAACGGTTCCAATTCCATGACCGGCCCTGGCGTTTTAGCATATTCCTCTCCTTGTGTATCTTCCGCATGCTTGCCTCCTTCTTCTTTTTGACCACCCATAAAAAACCATGCGGCACCTCCACCTCCTCCCAGAAGCAAGAGGCCGACGAGGCCTAGCATCAACATTTTTTTCCCTGAGCCTGCTTTTGCTGGCGCCGATTCTGCGTCAGTTTCCTCAGCCATACCGTAACCTCACATACAAAATAGTTGTTTACCCGGACGTCTTCACTCAAACTCAGCAACCTCTATGCCACCATGGCGTCTTGCGTCATTTCTCCTTCACGTTCTAAGAAACATGATGAAAACTAAGAAGTTTCATCCTTTTGTTCATCATCTTCTCCTGACGACACCGAGAATACTTACGAAAATTTTCGTCATTTTCCTGGCGTACCGCTGGAACCTTTGACGCTTTAGACGAGTTGAAATGTCTTCCCTCATATATCTCCTACTTCATCACCGCAATAAAAAAACCCCCGGCCAGCATCTGCTAACCGGGGGCTTCCCTGATTCTTCACCTTGCGGAAATATTACCGCGCCAAATTCACAAGTTCTCCGAGTAGATCATTAGTCGTTGTGATAATTCGGGAGTTGGCTTGGAATCCACGCTGCATGGTAATCATATTCACCAACTCATCACCTAAGTCAACATTTGAGGCTTCCAAAGTACTGGCCGAAACTTTTCCAAAAGACCCTGAACCAGGACTCCCAATCAAAGGTGTCCCAGAATCTCCGGACTGGATAAACAAATTTCTCCCAATTGGCGCAAGCCCGTCGGGATTAATAAATCGAGTCAAAGCCACCTGCCCAAGTTCTTGGGTTGTACCATTAGAAAATCTTCCCGTAATCGTCCCATCTTCTCCAATGGATGTTCCCGTTAACGTCCCATTAGCAAAACCATCTTGGGACAAGGCCAAATTCACGGAAGCCGATCCTTGCTGCAACATTCCGTCGGTTCCCGCTCCGCCATCGGTTGTAATACTTGTTCCAAAATCGAATATGATGTTCGCTGCTGCCGATCCATTCGAAAAGGTGATGGCATGGCCCGCTGGATTACTTTCGGTCAACAGCAATCCACTTGAATTAAAAGTTAGAGTTCCTTGTGCCACTAAAGCATTGCCGGTCGCAGTATTTTCATTCGCCGGAAGAACGGTCACTTCAGTATTATTTGCAAGCACACTATACTGCCAAACGTTATTGGCTGTTTTTGCATACATCACATTCACGTCATGTCCTACTCCCAGTGAATCAAAAACGCGAACAGGAGTAGTATGCTGAGTATTAGAAGGGTTTGAAGGATCGGCCAATATTTGTGCGATCGTTGGAGCGATAATTGGCTCGTCTGCCTTAAGATTTCCACTCACGTCAACCGCAGTCGTAGCAACACCAATTTGTTGAGTCGTCGAAAGAATCAAATCACCAATAGCTCCTGTTACATTTCCACTGGAATCCACTTGAAATCCTTGAAGCCGTAATCCTGCAGGATTGGTAATGTTTCCGCCTGAATCAATGTTAAACTGACCAGCTCGGGAAAAAAAGATATTCCCCGCCGAATCGTTGACTTGAAAAAATCCGTCCCCATCAATCGCGAGATCTAAGGCATTGGATGTGGTTTGAAGGGATCCTTGTGTAAAACTTGGATCAATCCCCAACACTCGCACCCCACGTCCTTCTACGAGGGCCGTACTGGTTCCACCACCACCAATGGTTGCGCCGAACAAATCTCCAAAGGAAACGGTTCGACTCTTGTACCCCACGGTTTGGGCGTTGGCGATGTTGTTTCCGATTTCACTGAGTGCTCGACTGGTCGCGTTAATTCCACTTGTGGCTGCAAAAAACGCTGAGGTAATGCCCATCGGTAATTACTCCTTGGTTACGAGCATCTCGCACATCCATGTTCGGCATGCTGCTAGGTTTATTGAATTGAAATAATGTCCTGGCTATTGAGTGTTTTCCCACTTTGGACAACCACAGGCTTTTCGGCCCCCAACAGAATATTGGTGACTTGCTCACGGGCAAACGTAAAGTTTGGCACCGGCTTTTGATTGGTATCTTCCGCTCGAACCCTGAACTGATACACCCCTTCCGGCAGCCGGTCCCCATCTTGATCATTCCCATCCCATTGCACCTGATGAGCCCCGGCTGTCCCAGGAGCCCCTGATGGGATAGTGCGAAGGATTTTCCCGTTTTCTCCCAACACTTCAATCCTGACCCGACTGGCCGTCCCACTCAAGGCGTAGGCCAGGGTCGGTTGATCGGCATTGCCAAGACTGACCGTATCCCCTTCTGACACCACCGTTCGCCCAACTAAATTGATGAGATCAAATTGTGTGCGTTGCGTATCTTGTCCAATCAATTGTTCTAACAGTTCATTCGTGTTCGTGGTTTGTTCCAACGTGGTGAATTGCGCTAACTGCGCGACAAAATCTTCATTCTGCGTAGGATTGGTGGGATCCTGACTTTGCAATTGAGTGACGAGTAACCGAAGGAACACATCAGAACCCAGAGCCGAGACGGCTTCTTGAACATTGGGGTCTTTGGTCACAGAGGCAACAGACTGCGTGGGCGTCACTTCCATCGTACGGACTCCTTCTTTTTTTGGCGAATCGCTGTTGAGCCTTAGGCTACGAAATGCACTCCTCGTTCTTCATGTCGATTCAACGGAAGCGGCGTTGAGCGCATGTCCCCTTGGGGACTCCGTGCCCGGTCTTGCTGCCCGTGAGATCTGGAATCATGAAACAAGGTCTCCGACTGCTGGTCCCGTTCTTCCCGCACTTCGGCAGAAAATTCTTGAAGCTCCATATCGACGTCGGCCAATTGTTGCTCCAATTGGGGGACAAATTGTGCGGCAAGATTTCTTAAGACTGAATGGTCCATCACCAAGCCCGCATAGACCTGTCGTTGGTGCACGCCCACATCAATCTGCACTCGGGTATTTTCAGATAATTGAACATCCATTTGTAGCCGTTGAAGAACCGGTGTCGGAAATTCTAGTCCTCGCTCCTCCAGCCCCCGTACAGCCATCCCTTGCCCTGGGAACAAAGACGGTTGCTGAAATCCTGATTGTGATTGAGAGAACTGCTGCAGCCCGGCCCCTATCCCCGGCCCGCCACTTGGATCTACACCCACATTTCTCACAATGTTCTCCACCATGGTGTTGGGACGTTCCCCTTTCCGAAGCCACTCTGACTCCGCAAGAAGCTCTACTGACGCTCCTGGGCGGTGTTCGCTGACTGAACCAGGGACTTCATTCACGATCACAGGATTACCCAGTATCGGTTTGATGGAAGAGAGGTTTATTACGGTCTGCTCCGTGAAACCCAATGGACCTTGGGGTTGTACCGCCGTCACCAATGGGGCACGATGCAACAACCCACCTTGCGAAGGAGAGGATAGGTCCAAGGAAGGACGCTGCAGCTTGGGGATGAGCAACGTTCCGTCATGATTGACGGACCGAACAAACGAATCAAGGCTCTTTAAGACATTCTTCTCTGACGTGCCCACAACATGCGTGGACTGCTCTTCATCCTTATTCAACACAACAGAGGGAGGGAGTTCTACCTGTCCTTGAGAAGCCTGCTGAGGAACGGCACCTCCTGTTGGCGCCTGAACGAAAGGCACTTGAAGCCTCACTCCTGACTCAGCCGCCTTGAGTAAAGGCGCCTGTGTTGTCTCTATTGGAATTTGTTCTTTGATGATATCTTGTTTCACAGGTCTCAAAGAAGAATCTCCACCTGCGGCCAAAAATCCGCTCTCTTGAAACACCGCAGATATCGTAGGATGACTCCCCTCCAGAGGAAAACGAACTGTTGTCGGATCCCTGAGAGAAGATCGGGAATGAGTTGCACCCTGGTCTGGATTCACCGCATGAACCCCCTC
>JAOUNC010000155.1 GCA_029881175.1 Nitrospirota bacterium
GGAGGCGCCGAGCGGGGTCGAACCGCTGAATCGCAGTTTTGCAGACTGCTCCCTTAACCACTTGGGTACGGCGCCTTCGGACCCCTATTATAAGGAGTTGTTTTTGTATTGCACAACCGAGGAGCCGAATGATTCTTCGGCCAAGAAGAACCAACGATCACTTGAGAGGCAAAACAGGAATTTCTCGCGTAGAAGATCCTACTGAAGGAACTGACAACCCTTCGAGCGGGAGAGGCAAGGAATGCTTCCGTACAACTGGATCACTTGGTCCTTCGGCATCTTGCTCTCTGGCCATCAGTTCAACTTCTTCGATTAACGTATCCATCAATTCCTCAGATGGCACACGCTTGTATAACTTTCCCTTTTTAAAGAGAATACCCACACCTTGACCGCCCGCGATGCCAATATCGGCCTCTTTCCCTTCCCCAATGCCATTGACGACACAGCCTAAGACAGAAACGGTGATCGGGTTTTTAATATGCCCCAAACGGTGCTCCAATTCATTGGCCATCTTCACAACATCAATTTCGACACGCCCACACGTTGGGCAAGCAATCACATTGACGCCCCGATGACGAAGCTCCAAGGATTTTAAAATTTCAAAACCCACTTTGATTTCTTCGACCGGATCAGCCGCAAGAGACACCCGAAGGGTATCGCCAATCCCTTGGGAAAGAAGCCAGCCTAATCCTATAGCGGATTTCACCGCCCCGGTCATAGCCGTCCCCGCTTCCGTGATGCCAATATGCAGCGGATAGTTGGATTGCTGGGCAAAGAGCCAATAGGCATCAATCGCCATATGAACATCAGAAGCCTTCAACGATACTTTCATATTGGTAAAGCCTACATCCTCCAAAGCATGCACCGCATTTAAGGCGGATTCGGCCAGTGCTTCGGCGGTAGGATATCCATACTTGTCTAAAATCGGCTTCTCCAGGGACCCGCCATTCACCCCAATTCGCAGAGGAATGCCATAATCATTGACGGCCTTGATGACTTCTTCCGTTTTCCACCAAGGTCCAATATTGCCTGGATTTATACGAACACAGTCCACGGTTTCGGCGGCTTTCAACGCCAGCCGATGATCAAAATGAATATCCGCAATGAGCGGGACCGTCATCTGAGCCTTAATTTTTGGGAGCGCATGGACGGCCTCCATATCCGGAACGGCCACCCGAATAAGTTCACACCCTGCCGCTTCTAACCGATGAACCTGCTCAAGAGTCCCCGCGACATCACGCGGGTGCGGGATGGTCATCGATTGGACAGTAATCGGAGCATCTCCCCCGATTTTGACCGATCCCACCTGAATTTGACGGGTTTTACGTCGCGTAATATGCATAGACGGCGATTCTACCGTGCGATGGCTTGCAGTGAAACCCGGTCATAGAGGGCTTTGGCTTGCTCATAAATGCCATTGGCAGTGAGGCCGTACTTCTCGCGGAGTAAATCTTGCGGGCCTTGCTCAATGTACCAATCCGGCAACCCTATGACCTTAGTGGGCAAGCCCCAGCATTCTTCTTCAGAAAGGAACTCCAAGACAGCCGAACCGAAACCACCCATTCGGCAACCCTCTTCTACAGTCACCAAACACTTCACTTTCCTCGCGACCTCTCGAATGAGGTCTTTATCCAGAGGCTTGACAAAGCGAGCATTGATGACAGCCACCGAGACACCATCCTCTTTGAGTTGCTCTGCCGCTTTCATGGCTTCTGATACCGTCACGCCAATCGCCACAATCGCCACATCGCATCCCTCGAGCAACAGTTCACCTCGCCCAATCTCCAAGGGAGTCGGATCAGGATCCAAAGCCACACCCAAACTACTCCCTCGTGGATAGCGTACGGCTGTCGGGCCATCATGGACTAATCCCGTTTGCACCATATGCTGTAATTCATTTTCATCTTTGGGAGCCATAATAACCATATTCGGCATATGACGGAGAAACGCAAAATCAAAGGCTCCATGATGCGTGGTTCCATCTTCTGCCACCAATCCTCCCCGATCGATACAGAAGGTTACGGGAAGATTTTGGGTTGCCACATCATGAACGACTTGATCATAGGCACGTTGAAGAAACGTCGAATACATACAAATCACCGGCCGCATATTTTCAGCTGCTAACCCTGCAGCATAGGTCACCGCATGCTGTTCGGCAATTCCCACATCAATGAGTCGACTAGGGAATGTCTTTTGAAACTCAGACATGCCCGTACCTTCGCACATTGCTGCCGTAATCACCATCACTCGCTTATCATGCCGTGCCTGACGAATGAGTGTGTTCGCCGCAATTGCACTATATGATTGATGCCCGGCTTTTCTAATTGGCTGCCCAGTTTTTCCATCAAACGGCGAGCAGGCATGAAACCACACAGGATTTTTCATGGCTGGCTCAAAGCCTAACCCTTTTTTCGTAATGACATGCAAAAGCGTGGGACCCTTCAGCTTCAAGACATTATCCAAGGTCGGCAACAAATGTTCAAAATTATGCCCGTCGATCGGGCCAACATAGCGAAAGCCCAATTCTTCAAATAATAAGCCAGGAAGGAGAAAGCCTTTTGCCAATTCTTCAGCACGAATAGCCATTCGCTTCACCGGCGCACCAATTTGAGGAATCGTATCTAATATCTGACAGGTTTCTTCACGAAATCTCGTATAAAACTCCCCCGTAAAAGTCCGGTTCAGATATGCGGAGATCGCTCCAACATTCTTTGAAATCGACATTTGATTATCATTCAAAATCACCACGAAATCCCGACCCATATCCCCGGCATGTTGTAGCCCCTCTAAGGTCATGCCAGAAGTCAGCGCCCCATCTCCAAGCACACAGACAACCTTATTCGCCCTCGCCATTTGCTCTCGAGCCTCAACAAACCCCACTGCAGCAGAGACTCCGGTGCCAGCATGTCCAGCATTAAACGTGTCATACACACTTTCCTCACGCTTACAAAATCCACTCATCCCCCCGAATTGCCGGATGGTATGAAACTGTTCTCGTCTACCCGTCAACAGTTTATGCGTATAGGCTTGATTACTCGTGTCCCAAATGATCTTATCGTGAGGAGTATTGAGTAAGTATTGTAAAGCCACAGTGAGTTCGACAACCCCCAAATTTGAGGCTAAATGCCCACCAATATTGGAGATCACCTCAATGATTAACTCCCGAATTTCCTGGCAAAGCTCCGGAAATTGCTCCGGGGAGAGTTTCTTTAAATCTGTTGGACTTTCAATCCTTTTTAACAAGGACATACAGGATCCTTTCTGAAGAAAACCAAAAACTTTTGTGAGGGAAAAATGGACAGAAATCGGACAGATACATTCTTAGGCAAAATCTTCCCATAGCTGCTATACGGTGTCAAGCGTCAGCCTCTTCCAATATGAAATGATCCTGAGCAACAGGCGTATGTCTAAGATGAAGTGTATTTGAACCCGAGAGGCTGAGCTTCAGACATCCTGAGAGGATGAAAACCATCATGACCCTCAAGGCGCTGACGACGATTGTCCACCTGAAAGAGGTGTTGGCCGTAACCCAACCCGTCGCCTTCTCCCTGCTCATCCCCAAGGGGGAATTGTTGTCAGTGGATTCAAAAGACCTTGCGTACGTTTGAGTATCTGGCCCTCAATAAGCCCCATAGAGACCTGGTGCTTCATTATCTGCTGAAGAACAGGTACCGGGACAACAAATCAGGCGGCTGGTCGCCTCACTCCTCCGCAAGCTATTGATCGACTTCACCCAATCCCGCGCCCACAAAACCACCGATATAGCTCTCGTCGAAAGGAAGAAGTGGCGGTCGTGGGAACACTCCTTGGCCATAGCCACCTTCCGCAACGCTGGGTCCCGCTCCTCAAGCCTCTCAATCAGACGCACCTCACGCCCTATCTGAACTTTCACCGGCCCTGCTTCTTCCCGGAGATCCGGACAGATCCGAAGGGCAAAGCACGCAAGGCCTATCGCTATGAAACGATGATGACGGCTTACGCCAAACTGGAATCACGCCCGCGGGCGGAATAGGCTGAGGCCTGCACATCGCGGGTGAGGCACTCACGCCCAAAGGTGATGAGATGGTGAGCCACCATCGCGATTTGGAAGACTGATTCGACATTTCCCTGGCGCAGCTCGCGCCTCGTCATTTTCCAGAATTCTTTTCGATAATCGCTACAAACTCCTACCCGCCAGGCGGTCCGTGAGAAGATCTCGATCGCCCGCCGAAGATTGGGCCATGTGAGCTGGTCCAGTGGACGCACAGGTCGCTTGCGGTGCAAATACGTTCTCTTGGCTTGCGCCGCATAGCGCGCGTAAATATTTCGTGGCTCGTACGTCTCCCGAATCACTCGCTTCCAGTTGGCTACCACGTCCTCATAAGGCTGCAGGTACTCGACGTTCGAATCACGTCCTTCGCCAGAATTCAGGCGATTGGCCTTTTGCAGCCGCTCGTAGAGGGGTGTATGCGGCAAGGCGACAAGCAAGTTCGGTGTCACAATCGGAATCTGAGAAGCCTCAATAAACTCCAGGATCGCGCCTGTTGTCTCCGGGGTGTCGGTATCCAACCCAATAATAATCCCAGCAGCGATTTCGATCCCGTAACTGTTGACCTTCTCGACGGCTTCAAGCATAGGCGTGCGGACGTTCTGTTTTTTGCTCATGGCGCGTAACGCATCAGGATCCACCGTCTCTATGCCAATAAAGATATTGGTCATAAAGGCTTCACGCATAAGCCTTAAAATTTCGGGGTACTCCACAACATTGAACGTGAGTTCGCAGGAGAGGCGAACCGTATAGTCACGGCGCTTCTGCCATTCCACGAGATGCGGCAACAGGTCCTGCGCGGCCCGAGGATTGGCAATGAAGTTATCGTCCACGAAGTAAATCGATGGCGTCCCGCCGTCAGCGAGCTGATCCAGTTCGGCTAGGATTTGCTGCGGAGTCTTCAGCCTCGGGTTCCTCCCGTAGAGCGCGGGGATGTCACAGAATTCACAGGTAAAGGGGCATCCGCTTGAATACTGCACACACCCTAACAGATACTGCCGGACGTTAATCAGGCGATAGGCAGGCGTCGGGAAATCGGTCATCAGAAGACGGTCCACTGTCCGATAGATGATTTGCTGTTCTGGACGCATAGGCGTCTCGTCGATCCGGCGAAACAATTCGAGCGTCCCATCACCCACCTCACCGCAATGCAAGAGATCAATGTCTTCATAATTTTCTGGTGCGGCAGAGACCGAGGGGCCGCCAAGCGCAACGACCTTGCCTCCCCCATGTGCGCGTCTTGCAATGTCAAGGATTTGCTTACGTTGAATATGCATGCCCGACACCAGGACTGCGTCAGCCCAGGCAAACTCGCTTTCCAATACCGGACGAATGTTTTCATCGATAAACCGGACTTCCCACTCTCGAGGTACGAGCGCTGCGATGAGGAGGATTCCCTGTGGCGGCATGAAGGCCTTAACAGGCCCCATCAGGGGAAACGCATGATCAAAGGTACCGAAGGCCTTGCTATAGGCAGGAAACACACAGAGTATCCGTCGAACATTCACTGGCTTGAATGTTCGAAGGGTGACCTGCGGAGCTATGAGCGTTGAAGATTGGGACAAAATAGGACTCTTTCTCAGAAGGGAAAAATTTACACCATACCCCGGCATAACGTGGCAGACTTGCTAATCTTATGAACCTACCCACTCTCTTTTGTCTGTCCCTCATCGTGCCCGCGATAGAGAAATGCCGGCAAGACCACCAACGAACCAATCAATGTCAACAACACACCCAGGGTCAACAGCTGTCCCATGCTGGCAATGCCAACATGTGAAGTATAGGCGAGATTACTGAAACTTACTATAGTTGTCAGGCTGCTGAAAAACACACCGCGTATGGTCCCAGACCTCAGAAACGCTTCACATTCTGCCGGCCTTCTCCGCATTCGTTCAACAATATGAATACCGCTATCCGCACCAAGGCCAAAAATTAATGGGAGAGCAATGACATTGGCATAGTTGAACGGCAGGCTAAAGATGACCGTATAACCGACAAGGCATATCGCCGCTAGCCCCAACGGAAGAATCACCAAAAGAACATCCCAAATATTTCGAAGGACGATGGCCAAGATGACGACAATCACCAGCAGTGCCGAGACAAAGGCCTGCCTGAAGGCTCCAGCCACCTCATTGCCTCCATCCATATAGATCACGGGCAAGCCTGTTACCTCCGGGGTAATGCTTCGAACATCGTCGACAAACTGTTCCAACGCCGTTGCATTCCTTAAATCCTTCTTTGGATACACTTCTAGACGGTAACTTCCATCTTTGCCCACCCATCGTTCAAGCAATTCCTGCGGCAAATCCTCCTGAGTGATAAGCCCTTTCTGCTTGATGGCACGGAGGCTTAAGGGTTCAGTCGGCATGGATCCCAACAAACTTTTGTCCAATCGATCAAGAAGATCCCTTCGCGAATCCTGATCACTATCATCGAACCTCACGATCAGGTCTCTCATCACGGCTCTCAGTCGTACGGCAGGGTGATCATCCTTGCTCAACGCTGCCTTTTGAATATGATCGTCCAGTAGAGTCAGAAAAGATCGTATTGCTATTATGGAGTCATCCTGGTCTCGAGAAGAAGGCTGGCCCCCGGAATCGGATCTGCGAGGAAACACCACATCAGCAATCTTCCCAAGCATTGCCAACTTTTCGATTCCCTGATTGGGAATAAAATCATGAATCGTCAAAATTTTATCAACCGATTC
>JAOUNC010000156.1 GCA_029881175.1 Nitrospirota bacterium
TGGATTGGATGATGCCAATCTCTCAAAGGTTGAACTCTGCAAAGAGATCCAGAACGTGATTCCATCTTTTGTGTTTTTTGAAGCACCAATAGGAGAAGATCCGGATAAGCGAGACTATCTTGTGTCCAATGCCAGAATCTTACAGACAGGCTATCGGCCTGATTGGACGATAATGAGGGGAATTCGAGAGCTCATGAAATGCTATCGAATGCTTGGGCATGGTGTTCATGGTAATGCATAACAGAGATGGTCAATCGAATCTTCTATCGAAGTGTGAAAAAAATGATTTGAGCGCGGTCATTCTCGCCGGTGGGTTAGGTACTCGGTTACGGTCCATGGTCAATGATCGTCCGAAGGTGATGGCGGAAATCCAGGGGCGGCCTTTTATCGAATGGCTGATTATCTCTCTGCGTCAGGGAGGTATTCATCGCATCCTGCTCTCCATCGGGTATCTCGGACAATCGATTGTGGATTATTTCCAAGATGGCCAAGCGTGGGGGGTCTCGATAGATTATTCCCTGGAGCCAGCCTCACTCGGCACGGGTGGAGCCCTTCGGCATTGTCTTCCCCTACTAAGTGAGGATCCTGTACTGGTTCTCAACGGCGATTCCTATTGTGGAGTGAATTTCCAGAATTACCTGGCCTGGTTTGGTGCAAGAGATCGGATGGGCGCATTGGTCCTGGCTCGAGTGCCCCAATCGAGCCGGTTTGGGCAAGTTGAGATCACAGATCAAGGTGAAATTGCTTGTTTCCAGGAAAAAGGCTCCATGACGCAAAGTCCTTGGATCAATGCGGGAGTCTATCTGTTTTCCCCTCGCCTTCTTCAGACGATTCCTGACGGGAAACCGGTTTCCCTGGAAAGAGAAATTTTGCCCAATTGGGTTGGGCGGGGGTTGTGGGGCTACCCTTGCTCTGGGGAATTTGTGGATCTAGGGACTCCGGAGGGTTACCAGGAAACACAAAAACTTTTTTCCACCCTATCTTTTCCTTAACTCTCCTTCCTTCGTGTTCAACCTCCGAGTCTTTCCTTATCGCCTACATCGGCTCATTTAAGAAAATATGACAGGTAGGCAAAAATATCCCTATACAGGCAGTGAATGTCTGTCGTTTTCCGGAACTAGAAATTTCATAAGCTTTACAATTCATATCAGTGTTTGTTCAGGACCCTCTACCAGTTCAGGAATTGACTGGTCTGATTATTGCTGTAAGTTCCTGCTAGTTAGATACAAGTCATCAATGCTGATGCGTTAAGGAGCATGCTTCAGTAGGTTTTTTTAAAAATGGTGCAAAGAGAATTTAGATGATCATTAGCCGAACGCCATTTCGTATATCTTTTTTTGGGGGAGGTACTGACTATCCGACTTGGTACCGGAAGCATGGTGGCGCTGTTCTAACCTCTACCATCAATAAATACTGCTATATCATGTGCCGTTATCTTCCACCATTTTTTGAGCATAAGTTTGCCCTACGCTATTCAAAAATCGAAAATCGACACAATATTGATGACATCGAACATCCAGCAGTCAGGGAAGTTCTGCGTTATTTAAATTTTAGTAGAGGGGTTGAAATAAATCATGATGGTGATGTGCCCGCAAGAAGTGGAATGGGGTCTAGTTCTTCCTTTACGGTTGGACTTATTCATGCTTTGTATGCTTTGCGAGGACAAATGCCCAGTAAGTCTCAACTGGCTCAGGAAAGTTCCTTCATTGAACAAGAGCGAATAAAGGAGATTGTGGGATCACAAGACCAAGCTGCCGTAGCATACGGGGGGCTGAACCACATTGTCTTTCATCAAAATGAGGAATTGTCAGTGCGGCCGCTCACGATTTCACGTGATCGTGCTCGTGAGCTGAATTCACACCTCATGTTGTTCTATACGGGGATTCAACGAACAGCCTCCAATATTGCAGAAAGCTATACGAATGGTTTTGAAGAAAAAAGAAGACAGCTAAGAATTATGCTGGATTTGGTGGATGAAGGTATTTCGATTTTGGGGAGTGGCCAGGATATTACGGGGTTTGGAGATTTGCTTCATGAAGCCTGGGCATTGAAACGAGACTTAAGTCCGTTGGTTTCCAATCAAGATATAGATGGGATCTATGAAGCTGCAATGTCGGCAGGGGCGCTAGGTGGGAAAATCACCGGTGCTGGTGGCGGTGGATTTATGTTGCTCTTTGTCCCTCCTTACAAACAGTCAGTGGTGAAAGAGAAATTACATCAGCTTATTCATGTCCCATTTCGTTTCGAGTTTTCAGGAAGCCAAATTATTTTTTGTGATCCAGAAGAAGACTATTCTGCCGAGGAAATTCGCCGAGACCATATGCCTATTCAAATGTTTCGCGAGCTTGCCATACCTACTATTGGGGATTCACGGTTGTTTCATGATGAAAACTGATTGCCCTGTGTCCCCACAGTCGATCTCTAGCTTGTCAATCCAATGTCTGGAACGGAAGACAAGACGTCTACGAGCCACGTGTGTGCAGATGGCTCATGACGGGGGAGAGGGACATTTGAATGGTGCGTTGAGTTGTATGGATTTGTTGGTTGCTCTTTTTTACAGGTGGATGAAAAACTATCCCGACAACCCGAAACATGAAAATCGCGATCGGTTCATTTTTAGTAAAGGACATGCGTGTACTGCGTATTACGCGATCCTTGCTGATAGGGGATTTATCCCGATGAATTGGCTTGCGCAGTATGCGAAAAATAATTCACCCCTTCCAAGCCATCCCTGTTTACATGCACTTCCAGTTCTTGATTGGTCTTCAGGTAGCTTAGGTCACGGGCTTGGGGTGGCAACTGGGATGAGCTATGGGCTGAAACTGAGTGGAAACCCTTCGCGTGTTGTCACTCTCCTTAGTGATGGTGAATGTAATGAAGGTAGTACCTGGGAAGGGGCGATGTTTGCGGCGGCACAGCAATTAGAGAATCTGTTGGTGGTGGTCGATTATAACCGCATTCAATCAGTCGGAAGGACAGATGTGTTAAATGGATTCACGTCTTTTGAAGAAAAGTTTAAAGCCTTTGGTTGGGGAGCTAAAACAATAGATGGTCACCATTTGCCAGAAATTAACGATGCCCTGAACGAGTTTCCTTTTGAATCTGGGAAGCCGTCTGCTCTCATTGCAAAAACGACTGCAGGCCGTGGTGTGAGTTTCATGGAGGATCAAGTGCTGTGGCATTACCGTGTACCTTCTGGTGACGATGTGAAGCAGGCGTTGGAGGAGTTGGGTGAAGCTCCTCTTTATTTCAGAGAAGGAAATCCTTCATGAGAAAAGCTTTCTCTGACAGTCTCATGAAAGAAGCGGAAAATAATCCCCAAGTGACTTTCATGACCGGGGACCTTGGTTTTCAGGTATTTGATGAGTTTTCTGAAAAATTTGGTGCCCGGTATATCAATGTTGGCGTCGCTGAGGCCCAATTGATCAATGTGGCCGCTGGCATGGCGGCGGAAGGTTGGCGACCAGTTGCCTATTCGATTGCTTCGTTCGCCACTGCCCGGCCATTCGAACAAATTCGCTATTGTGTGAGTTATCCAAATTTGCCAGTGACTCTCGTGGGCGCTGGCCGTGGGTTTACCTATTCGACCAGCGGGGTGTCCCACCATGCTCTTGATGATATTGGTCTCATGTCATTACTCCCCAACATGACCGTTGTGATACCTGGGGATCCTACCGAAATAGAGGAGCTGTTTCCGCAAGTCATGCGTTGTTCTGGCCCAGCCTACTTTACGGTCGGGCGGTTTGGAGAGCCACGGTATCAAGCGGAAGAGCCTTCTGTACTTGGAAAGGCTCGATTGCTCAAATCCGGTCAAAAGATTGCCATCATGAGTACAGGGGAAATTACGCATGAAGTGTTGAAGTCGGTCAACCTTCTTCATTCAGAGAATATTATTCCTATGGTGTATCAGATGCACACGATTAAACCCCTCGACACGGTCACCTTAGATAACTTAGCGGATCAGGTCAGGGCCATGCTTGTTGTCGAGGAGCATTTTCCCAATGGAGGCCTTTGGGCAGCTGTCACACAGTGGAACGCCATCCGGGATAAACCCATTCGATTGCAAAGGGTGGGTCCCCCCGACTCCTTTATTCTTGGCAATCTGAATCGTGAAGATGTTCGAAAAAAAATAGGGTGTGACGCACATTCCATCGCCATCACATGCCGATTGTTATGGAACCAATGAGTACGCAAAAAGAAGAAACGAATGTGCTATATCAAAAAATTCTCGTTACCGGAGGGACCGGACTCTTGGGGACGGGACTCAGGGCTATTGTAAGCCAATATCCGGAACGAACATTTACCTTCCTCAGTTCTCGTGATTGCAATCTTACGAAAGCTGAGGAAGTACAACATTGTGTAGCGACCCATTCACCAGATGCCATTATACATTTCGCAGCATTGAGTGGAGGTGTGCAGTACAGTACGAAATATCCCGCAACATTGTTACGAGACAATCTCTTAATGAATTCCAATGTACTAGAAGCCACCCGAAACAATCACGTGAAGAAAACGGTCATGACGCTTTCCACTGGTATGTATCCCCCCAATGCGCTCAATCCTATCAAGGAGGAATACATTCATGATGGGTATCCACATGAATCCAATTACAGTTACTCCTTTGCTAAACGGTTAATCGATCCAAGCATTAAAGCCTATCGGGCCGAGTATGGTATGAACGTGATAGGATTGATTTCCAATGGAATTTTTGGGGAGAACGCGAATTTTCGTCCAGAAGAATCCATTATGCTCGCAGCGCTCATACGACGATTTTATGAGAATGCGGATAAAGATACGAAAATCGTGATTTGGGGCGATGGATCACCCTTGCGGGAATACACCTATTCACAGGACATGGCTCGGGCCTTTATGTGGTGCTTAGATCATTATGATGATTCACAGATTTTAAATATTGGCTCGACCGAAGAATATTCAGTGAAGGAGACAGCATATATGATTGCCGATATTTTGGGTGTGAACCGAAGTCGGATTGAGTTCGATGTCTCAAGGCCAAATGGCATCTATAAGAAAAGCACGGATAATTCACGGTTCCTCTCATTGTCAGGGTTCCAGTATACCCCTTTTCGGGTTGGATTGGAGAACGCCATCGAATGGTTCTCTCGGAATTATCATCAGGCTGGGGCAGTGAGGCTATAGGTAGAGGTTGAATTCGTGAAATATAGACCTCTTGGTAAAACCGGGATAAACGTTTCTGAGATTGGGTTTGGCACCTGGGGATTGGGTGGTAATGCCTATGGGCCAATCGATGATCGTGTGTCCATTCAGGCTCTTCAAACGGCTTTTGATCATGGCGTAACCTTTTTTGACACATCCGATCTCTATGGGGATGGTCGAAGCGAAGAGGTCTTAGGCCAGGCCTTGCACGATGTCAGGGAAAGCGTCGTGATCTGCACCAAGGTTGGTCTTCTCCCTCACACGGGGTTTTCTATGCCCTCTGATTTCTCGCCTCCGTACATCCGAAAAAAAATCCAAGACAGCTTAAGACGCCTAAAGACGGATTACGTGGATCTGTATCTTCTCCATAGCCCGACGATGGACATTTTAGCGAAACATCCAGAAACGTTGGAGGTTATGGCTGAGCTTCAGAAGGCAGGTCTGATTCGGAGTTATGGTGTTTCTGTGCGTTCTCCAGATGAGGGGGTCACAGCCATTCAACAGTTCGAGATTGCGGCTATTGAAGTCAATTTTAACCTGATTGATCAAAGGGCCATTGAGAATGGATTATTTGACCTTGCTCAAAAGGTTCAGGCCGGGATTATTGTTCGTACTCCGCTGTGTTTTGGCTATTTAACAGGCCATCTGCGTGGGGACGAACAGTTTGAAGGTATTGATCACCGAACAAATTGGCCCACGAGCCAATTGCAACGTTGGGCTAAAGCCCCAGAATACTTTTCGTCTTTAGCCGAAAGTAGAAAATCGACTATCAGTCAGGTTGCTCTCCGATTCTGTCTTGATCAAGAGAGTATTTCAACCCTGATTCCAGGCATGATGAATCCTGATCAGGTATTGGAAAATGTGTTGAGTAGCCAACTTGAGTCCCTGACGCCTGAAGAGAAGACTCAAATTCAAAACATTTACCAGACAAATACTTTTTACGACAAAAATGCCAAACAAGAAAGTCTTGCAACATCATGACCGATCCTTCTCGATTTACCGAACCGTCCCGCACCACAGAAGAGGAAATTCAATTCAGACTCGTCCTCGATGATTATTTCCAAGAAAGCATCGGAACGAATGTGGAGAAACTGCAAAACTTTTGTAAATACGTTCCAACGCAAGACATCAGGAAATTTATTTGTCGTTACGAGTTGTTCAAACGAATATTGCCGGTGCATGGGTCCATTGTGGAATGTGGTGTTCTCTATGGCGGGGGGTTGATGTCGTGGGCCCACTTGAGTGAAGTCTTTGAGCCACTGAATCATCTCCGAAATATTATCGGGTTCGATACTTTTGCTGGCTTTGTGGCGGTGTCGGAAAAAGATAAGACCGGTCTCGCTGCGCAAGCAAGAACCGGAGGCTTGGCTATTAATGCGTATGAGGATTTACTGAAGAGTATAGAATTGTACAACCAAAATCGTTTTCTTAACCACATTGAAAAGGTCGGGCTCGTGAAAGGGGATGTTGCGGAAACCCTCCCAGCTTACCTTGAAGCCAATCCCCATCTTGTTGTGAGTTTATTGTGGTTG
>JAOUNC010000157.1 GCA_029881175.1 Nitrospirota bacterium
GAGCGGGGAGTTTGGAACGGCAGGAAATAAAAATCTTGCTCCTTACTGTTTACTTTTCACTATTTTTTAAAAGGAGGCCAACATGAATCTTGATCGAGTCTTTGCGGTGGTGGGATCGGCGCTGGATTCACAACGACAGCGGTTAAATATCATCGCCAGCAATCTGGCCAATGCGGAATCGACGCGGACACCCAATGGCGGGCCCTATATCCGGCGTGATGTTGTCTTTCAAACTGCCTCAACCCAGACTCCCTTTCACGCTGTTTTTAACAGTGCTTTTGGGGATCCGGCTGAACCGGCAGGCGTTCGGGTCACCGATGTGATTCAAGATTCGCGACCGTTACGCACGGTGTACGACCCTAGTCATCCAGATGCTGACGAGAAAGGGTATCTCCATCTTCCCAACGTCAATCCTATCGAGGAAATGGTCAACCTGATGTCGGCCACGAGGGCGTATGAAGCCAATCTTGCGGTGATGGAAACGGGAAAAACCATGACGCTTCGTGCCTTGGAAATGGGGCGGTAAATGTTAATTTGTAAGGGATGAGGAGTAAGGAGTCAGGCGCCAAACGCCGAAGGCAAGAACACCTGGACGCATTTCTTCGGCCTTTAATTAAAGAGAAAGGTAGATTGTCATGGATTATTCAGAGATTAAAGGGATTGAGGGGGTCCGTGAACCTTTTGGCGGTTCGCTTGTCAAAAAAACGGCTTCAGGTGGTCCGGGGTTTAGTGATTTGCTGAAAAATGCCGTGGAGTCTGTCAATACCATGCAACATGAAGCGGGCCGGTTAGAAGATGCCGTGGCCAATGGGGAGAATGTGAATATTCACCAAGCGGTCATTGCAGGGGAAAAAGCAGGCCTCTCGTTTCAATTGTTGATGCAAGTGCGAAACAAGATGATCGATGCGTATCAAGAAGTCATGCGCATGCAAGTTTGAGACATAGGGCCTTTTGGGTTCCGTCTTGAAAGCGGACCAGTCAATTGGCCCCTTGGTGCTTTTATGGATCTTAGATAATTATGGCAACATTTCCAGAAAACCTCATCACGAATTTTCAATCCTTAACCCTCAATCAACGCATTGGCGTTGTCGTCGTCTTAGCGTTAGCCATTGCGACCATTCCCTTGCTGATGCTTATGGGAAAAGAACCAGAACTGGTTGTCCTGTTTTCTCAATTGGATTCGGATGACACCCGGGCGATTATTCAAGAACTTGGTAAGCAAGGGGTGACCTATGAGTTGGGGGAAGGTGGAAATACCATTAAAGTTCCCGCAGAGCGCGTCCACGAATTGCGTCTTCAATTAGCCTCAGTAGGCCTTCCGGAGTCGGCCGGGGTGGGGTTTGAAATATTCGATCGAACCGGTTTAGGTGTAACCCCGTTTACGCAACAAATGAATTATCGTCGAGCGCTGCAAGGAGAATTGGCCCGGACCATTAGCCAGATTTCGCAAGTGGATCGTGTCCGTGTTCATCTGGTGATTCCCGAGAAGCGTTTGTTTGCGTCGGAAAAAAAGCCGGCTCAAGCGGCCGTGGTTCTGACATTGAAACGGGGGCATCCTCTGGCAGGAACGCAGGTTCAGGGTATTGTTCATCTGGTGGCGAGTAGTGTGGAAGGGTTGGAGCCTGGGCAGGTGACGGTGGTGGATAATCACGGGCAAGTGTTGAGTCAAAATTCGGCCGATGAAGATGCCCAACTGACGGCCACCCAAATTGAGACCCAACGTCGAGTCGAACGTGATATGGAGCAACGGGTGCAAAGTATGTTGGATCAAGTCTTGGGACGTGACAAGTCGGTAGTTCGGGTGACCGCTCCCTTAGATTTCCGTCAAGTCGAAATCACCGAAGAGAGTTTTGATCCGAATAGCCAGGTGGTTCGAAGCGAAAATCGAAGCCAGGAAAAAGTCACCGAACAGGGCTCTAAGGCCGGAGTGCCAGGGGTTCGAAGCAATGTGCCTAATGATTTGACCGCTACCAGTGGGTCGGGTCCCAAAGAGGCCAAGCGAAAGAATGAAACGTTGAATTATGAAATGAACCGGAAAGTGAGCAAGATTATCGAACCCACTGGCGCCATTCAACGGTTAAGTGTCGCGGTATTGGTGGATGGGACGTATGAGATGGCAGGAGGAGCCGAAGGAAAACCCGAAGCGGCCTCCGGTGAAAAACAATATGTGCCGCGACCGGAGCAGGAAATTCAAAACCTTGTGCAAATTGTGAAAAAAGCTGTGGGATTTTCGGAACAGCGCGGCGATCAAATAGAAATCATCAACGTGCCATTTGAGACGCCAGCCCTTCAGGAAGGTGAGGACGGGATGACCGCAGGGGTGCAGTCTTTCTTGTCAACATGGGGGGGATTTCTCAAGCCCGTGTTGTTTTTCTTCCTGGGTGTGATGGTCTTGTGGTTTGTGATTCGACCAATGGCGTTGAATCTGAGTAAGCCGTCGGCTGAAGCCGTGCTGTTGCCACAGGCCGGGTTGCCAGCCACCGTCACTGAATATGAGGCCCAAATTCATGAGACGCCTCAAGATCAGGCCATGAAGTTGGCGGCGGAAAATCCTGCATCGGCTGCACACGTCATTCGAAGCTGGATTAAAGAAGAACAAGAACAAAAGGCCTAACCGATGAGTGAGCATTTATCTGGTTATGAAAAGGCCGCGATTTTGTTGCTGGCCATTGGAGAAACGGCCGCCGTGGAAGTGTTGAAGGTATTGGATCAGAAAGATATTCGGCAAATTGGCGCCTATTTGGGGGCGTTGGTCAATGTCGGGCAAGATGAGCATCGGTATGTGTTGAAGGAATATATGTCATTGGCCGGAGCGTCAGGATTAAGCGTTGAAGGGAAAACGTACCTGGCCAAAATCCTCAATGCGGCGTTGGGCAAAGATAAGGCGCGCAGGATTTTAAGTTCTCTCAATACATCGGATAGTGCCGGATTTGAGACGCTGAAATCATTAGATGCCATGTCAATTAGCAATTTGCTGACGTTTGAACATCCGCAAACAGGCGCGCTCATTTTGGCGAATTTGGAGTCGGATCAAGCGGCACAGATTTTGTCTTTGTTACCCGCACATAAGCGAGATGCCATTATCTATCGCCTAGCGACCACGGAAGAGGTTTCGCCCAATATGTTGGAAGAATTAAATGGCGTCCTTCAGGAAGAACTGCGGTTAGGATCTTCGAAAAATGCGATTCCGGTCGGAGGCACCGGGATGGTCGCTGAAATTTTGAACTCTGTCAAGAAAAATGTGGAAGGCGAAATTCTCACGGCCTTAGAAGCGAAAGATCCGGATGTGGCCGAAGAAATTCGCGGAAAAATGTTTGTCTTTGAAGATTTGGAGACTGTCGATGATCGGGGCATGCAGGAATTGCTGCGTGAAGTCAGCAAAGAAGAATTGCTCTTGGCCCTCAAGCCGGTGGACGGTCCGCTGCGTGATAAGTTCTTTAAGAATATGTCCAGCCGTGCGGCAGAATCGCTAAAAGAAGATATGGAAACCAGAGGACCGGTCAAGTTGAGTGATGTGGAACTGGCTCAACAAAATATTATTAAGACTGTGCAACGGTTGGCGGGTGAAGGTCGTGTGGCTCTGGGAGGCAAGGGTGAGGAGCAAATGGTCTAAGGATCGGGAATTTATGAAATCACCGTTACAAGTTCAGGAATTTCAGATGGTGGAATTGGTCCAGAACGGTGCACGGGACAAGGAGAAGGACGAGCCACCCCATGACTGTTCCGCATTGCAGCATCAGGCCTTTGAGCAAGGGCGACAGAAAGGAATGGAAGAAGGCCGAGCGGAATGTCAGGCCAAAGTTGATGATGAATTCAAGCGGGCCATTCATTTAGCCAATCAGATCGGGCGGGCACGTATTGCGGCTCTTGAAGAACAGGATCGGGATATTGTGGAGGTCGCGTTGGCCATTTCCCGAAAAATTATTTTACAGGAAATTGAGACGGACAAAGAGCTCATTGTTCGACAAGTGCGTCAGGTACTCGGTCTTCTTCTGCAGAAGACCCTGGTGACGCTGAAGGTTCACCCCCAAGATCTCAAGGTTTTAGAGCCACTTCATCAAGCCTTGCAAAGTGAATTTATCGATGGAAATCATTTGGTGCTTGAAGGTCATGCAGACGTACACCCTGGAGGCTGTCTCGTTGAGCAGCCCGGATTACAGTTGGATGCTCAGCTTCCTCAACAACTGGCGACGGTTGCCACAGAATTTGGCTTGGAGAGTTCCCCCCGATGAGCCTTGCTGGCATTCAACAGCGTCTTGACGAAATTTCCACCATCACCGCGATGGGCCGTATTGTGAAAGCTGTCGGCTTAACATTGGAAGCGACAGGGTTAGGAGCTTCCGTGGGTCAACGGTGTCACATCTTCAGTCCCAGGCGGCAATCGAGTCTTGAGGGGGAAGTCATCGGGTTTCGAGAGCAACGTGTGGTTGTGATGCCATTTGGTCCGGTACGAGGGATCAGTGCCGGAGATATGATTCGTTACGATCCTAGCTCCCCACGCTTGCTGGTGGGTCAACATTTGTTAGGGCGAGTGGTTGATGGCTTAGGACATCCCATCGATGATAAGGGTGCGCTCCCTCGTAGCCAACGGAATCCCCTCTATAGTTCTGCTCCTGCCCCGATGAAACGTAAACGGATTACCACTCCGATGGATTTAGGAGTTCAAGCCATCAATGCCTTATTGACGTGTGGGGTGGGACAAAAAATGGGAATTTTTGCCGGGAGTGGAGTAGGAAAGAGTGTGTTGATGGGCATGATGTGTCGCCATACGAAGGCTGAAGTGAATGTCATTGCCTTGGTCGGAGAGAGAGGACGAGAGGTCAAAGAATTCTTGGAGCGAGATTTAGGGGAGGAGAGTCTCCGGAGGTCCGTCGTGGTTGTGGCGACCTCGGATCAATCGCCATTGGTCCGGGTCCGGGCGGTCTTTGTGGCTACCGCGATTGCCGAGTATTTTCGAGATCAAGGCAATCAAGTTCTTTTGTTGGTGGATTCTCTGACGCGTTTGGCTCATGCCCAACGTGAAGTCGGGCTGGCGGCGGGAGAGCCACCCACGACCAAGGGGTATCCGCCGTCGGTCTTTACCCTATTTCCTCAAGTGCTAGAGCGAGTTGGACCGTTGGAGAAGGGATCTATTACCGGGCTTTATACGGTGTTAGTAGACGGGGATGACCTGAATGATCCCATTGCCGACTCAATGCGCTCCATCCTGGATGGACATATTGTGTTATCCCGGCAATTAGCCATGCAAGGGCATTTCCCGGCGATTGACGTCCTCCAAAGTGTGAGCCGGGTCATGTCCGATATTGTATCCGATGCGCATGCGGAGGCGGCTAGAACCATTGTGCAATCGATGGCGGAATATCGAAACTCTGAAGAACTCATTAATTTAGGAGCCTATCAACAAGGGACCAATTCCAGGTTGGATGCTGCCATACAGATGAAAGAACCCATTGATCATTATCTCCGGCAAACTCGTGATACGGCTGTCAGTCTCGAAGTCAGCCAGCATCATCTTGAAAAATTAGCCGGACAGAGTCGAAGTCTCCTCAGCAAGAAGGGAAAAACGACATGAATTGGACGACATTGCTCAGGTTTCGAAAGCAAGTAGAGGATCTTGCCAGAGAAGAGGTGGTGTTAGCTGAATGGGAAAAAAGCCAAGAGGTCGCAAAGCGGGAGGACATGAGTCGGGAAATGGAAGTGGTCGTGTCCGACCTGGAGGAGCAGATTCAGCGAGGGATGGATACGCTCCTTGCCGAAGAACGATATCGTTGGCTGGATCAACTAGGCTCCGCGATGGAAGCCCGCACCCAACACATTCAACAGGTGGAAGCCTCCTTAGTCGCTCTACGGCAAAAATTGAAAAAGGCCTATCATGCCCGGCGGGTTGTTGAACTGGTCATTGCTAAAAAGGAAGCCGTTGTTTTACAGAAGGTGGCGGCCCAAGAACAACGGATTCAGGAAGATTTGTCTGCTCATGCTTTCGCGACCTCTCACATTGAAGAAATGGCCTAGTAGTACAATGTTGCCTAGTCGACGAAAGATCTTCTGGTGGCCTGTGGTCATACTGGTGTGGGCCACTGCCGTGTGGTCCGTGCAAGCCATGACGGAAGAAACGATCAATGATTCTCATGGAAATCAACAGGTTGATGAGGATATTGCCAGTGAACCACAGAGCGAAGAAGCCACGCTTCTAGAATCCCTGCAAGCCCGCTTAAAGGAGGTTGAGGCGCGGGAACGTGCTTTGCAATTGCGTGAAGAGCAGGTCGTGGCGCTCCAGCGGGATGTCGAAGCCCTGGCCGCACGACAAGTTAAAGAAGCGAAGCAATTGGAGCAACAAGCCGCCGCGTTACATGAAGAACAGCGCCGTTATTTGGAGCAAGATCCTTCCCTCGTGCATTTGCTCAAGATCTATGAGTCGATGGATCCTGAAGAGGGGGCGTTACGAATTGAAGTCATGCGAGAAGGGTTAGCTTTGGACATTCTTTCAGGTATTAAAAATAAAACTGCAGCCGGTATTTTGGCAGGCGTGAAACCCAAGAAAGCGGCGCGGTTATCTGAAGGGCTTCGGCGGTATCGTGAGATTAAATTGCAACGACGAGTCAATGAGAAACCGAAAAAATAACGCATGAATACTTTTCTTCCTCTTGCG
>JAOUNC010000158.1 GCA_029881175.1 Nitrospirota bacterium
GGCGTTTCTTATTGTGTTTGGAGGGACGATTGGAGCCGTGATGCTTCAATTTCCTCTTCCTATCTTCATGAAAGCTATGGGGAGTATGGGGCTGGTCTTTGGCAATGTGCATGTGGATATGAAAGGAATTATTACAAAGGTTGTGGAGTTATCCAATGTGAGTCGCAAACAAGGTCTTTTGGCTTTGGAAGGCCAGATGAAGACGATTTCCGATCCTTTTATGGCGAAGGGAGTTCAGCTGGTAGTGGACGGGACGGAGCCTCCGAAGATTCGTGAAATTCTTGAAGTTGAAGTGGGCGTGATTGAAGATGAATATACGTCCTATGCGAAGGTCTTTGAGGCATTTGGGGGCTATGCCCCATGCGTGGGGATTATTGGCGCGGTGCTGGGTCTCATTCATGTCATGGAAAACCTTGCTGACCCTTCTGCGTTAGGCGGGGGGATTGCCGTGGCGTTTGTCGCGACGGTGTATGGAGTCGGGATGGCAAATCTGTTATTTCTTCCCATGGGCAGTAAGATCAAAATTAAGGCGAAAGAACTAATTGCCGGAAAACTCATGGTGGTCGAAGGACTGTTGAGCGTGGCACAAGGAGAAAATCCACGGATGATTGAAGAAAAATTAAGCGGGTTTCTCCCTAGTTCCGAGAAAAAGAAATAGCAGAACATTGCGGGCGGATTTGGTGTGAGAGAACGCGTATGAAGAAAAAACATGAAGAACATGAAAATATGGAGCGGTGGTTGGTCTCCTATGCCGATTTTATTACCCTTCTCTTTGCCTTTTTTGTGGTAATGTATTCGGTCTCCTCGGTGAATGAGGGGAAATATCGTGTCCTCAGCGATTCCCTCTCGAGTTCTTTCTCCAAGACGAAAGCCGTGGGCGACCTTTCGATGATGAACCTGCCCATTTCAAAAAGTAAGCAGCTTGTGGTGAAAGATCGTCCCAAATCCCAAGACAATGCCCGGTCGTATCTCAAAGTTGCCAATGCGATTACGACGACGAAGGTTCCGAAAGGCGTCAAGGTCACTTCCACAGAGCGAGGCTTAAGTATACAGATTCAAGATGAAGCCTTGTTTAGTAGTGGGAGTGCCGACATTAATCCCCAGATTCAAGAGTTTTTGGATTTAATTGCCGGGTTGGTCGGGGATTTGCCGAATTACATCGCCGTAGAAGGGCATACAGATAATCAGGCCATTCGTTCGCTGAAATATCCTTCAAATTGGGATCTTTCCACAAGTCGGGCGAATAGTTTAGTGAGATATTTTATCGAAATGCATCATTTAGCTTCTGAACGGTTTTCCTCAACTGGTTATGCAGGGACTCGACCTTTGGAGTCCAATTCAAGTTCCGATGGGCAAGCCGCCAATCGTCGTGTAGAGATGATTATCTTGCGTGACACGAGTCCTCGTGCTGTGACGGCTCATCCCTTCCTCCCGTGACCACATAAAAAGTTAAAGGGGAAAAGCTCAAACAAAAGAGAGCTCTTTCTCCTCTCCACTTCTCACATTTCCCTTCCCACTTATTCCATTTAAGGTAGGCAGGATCCTGCTTAGGCGGAAAGTTCTGCCGATAGCCTCCCATGTGCTCGGACAAAACTGGGCTCGTTCCTGTCCCGATGTTTCACGTAATTATGGTGAAAGGTATCTGGAATCCCAACTGCTGTGGCCCATTTAAAAGGGGAATGCTGCGAAAAACCGTTTGATGTGGCAGCTCCGGATATTATTGGCAGGTTAAGGAACATTCTTAATGGCGCCTTGGCACATGCGTTGCACAATTCTCTTGGAACGCTTGTTAAGGAGGCCTATATGAATCGTGGCATCTATCCCCCTCTTGCCGGGGCGATCACATTGGAACGTCGGATGGAAATCCTGTCTCATAATATTGGGAATGTTCAAACGACCGGGTTTAAAAAGGATAAGCCTATTTTCGAAACGATTCTTGGCCAAACTTCGGGCCCGTCTGTGGCCGGTATTGATTTGTTTCCCTTGATTGGCTCTTTGCCTGCTGATCGCTCTCAGGGGGTGTTGGCCCATACGGGAGAAACTTTTGATGTGGCGTTACAGGGCGAAGGGTTTCTTGTGGCACAAACCCCGGAAGGGATCCGGTATTTTCGTGGAGGAAAGTTACAACGAAATATTGATGGGAATTTGGTGACGCCTAGTGGAGACCCCTTATTGGGAGCCAAGGGACCGATCAAATTGCCACCTGGAGAAATTGTTATCGATAACATTGGGAGTGTCAGTGTGAATAACGTGGTGGTGGGGGCCTTGAGACTGGACCAGGTTCCCCAGGGAGAAAATATTGCCAAGGTAGGTAATTTATACTGGACGGTTCCTGAGAACCCAACTCCATCCCGTGAGACAACTGTGCATCAAGGGATGTTGGAAAAATCTAATGTCAATCCTTCATTGGATATGGTGGAACTTATTAAAGTCACTCGGGAATATGAACAAATGCAAAAAGCCATTCAGGCCATGGATGAAATGGCAAGTCAGGCGATTCAAGCGGGTCGAGTGCAGGGGTAGGATGTGAAATGTAAGAAGTGAAAAGTAAATAATGAAAAGTAAGGAGTAAGGAGTAAGGAGTAAGAGAAGAGGGAAGGGCCAGGATCTGCCGCATTCAGGCTCCTTATTCAATTGTGCTTAGGATTAGAGAGGAACATTTATGATTCGAGCGATGCATACGGCCTCTACTGGCATGTTCGCCCAACAACTCAATATCGACACCATTGCCAATAATTTGGCCAATGTGAATACCACGGGTTTTAAACGAAGTCGTGCGGAATTTGCTGATCTGTTGTATCAAATCACGCGATTGCCCGGGTCGAGTGCCTCGAATGTTGGAGTATTTCCGGTCGGGATGCAGGTGGGCTTGGGTGTTCGCCCGGTCACGGTGGCCAAAGAATATGTTCAGGGCAGTTTAAAGCAAACTTTTAATGAATTGGATATTGCGATTGAAGGGACAGGCTTCTTTCAAGTCACTCGTCCAGATGGCTCAACCATGTATACCCGAGCGGGCTCATTTAAACGCGACAGTACGGGTAATGTGGTATCTGGGGACGGGGATCCGCTTATCCCCAGCATTACCATTCCATCTGGAGCTTTGAAAGTGGATATCGGTCAAGACGGGACTGTTTCTGCGCTCTTGCCAGGGGTGTCTCAGGCCACGCAGGTGGGCCAAATTCAATTAGTGCGATTCGATAATCCCTCAGGGTTAATTGCTCAAGGGAATAATTTGTTTTCGGAAAGTTCCTCTTCCGGCCCCGCCCAACAAGGCACCCCTGGATTTTCAACGGGGTTTGGTCTCATTCAGCAAGGGTTTTTGGAAATTTCCAATGTCAATATTGCGGATGAAATGGTGAACATGATTATTGCGCAACGAGCCTATGAATTGAATGCCAAGGCAATTCAAGCATCGGATGACATGATGCAAGTCGTGAATACGCTGAGACGGTAAACCATGAAGAAAATTTTCTTGATCGGACTCTTGTTTGTTGGTGGAGTGGGGTGGCCAAATGATGGAACTCTGTGGGCGGTTAAGGCTCGAGCGGATCGTGCTGGAGAGCAATCCGTGACCGCACGAAAATTTGAAGAGGCGATTGTTGTGGCGATCACAGAGCAATTTGGACGACGCAATCATCATGTGAGTTTTCAGGTCCTCTTTCCTCAAAAACCGTTAAGCGTTCCAGGCGGAGAACTGAGTCTTGAGGTGGAGCAATTAAGTGGTGGCGCACGAATGGGGAGGCGGGCGTTTCGTGTCCGCCTCTTTATTCAAGGACAATTTTTCAAAATGGTGAATGTGGTAGGAGAGCTCAAGGCGCAGGCGACGGTGACTACCCCGACGAGATGGATCAAGCCCAAAGAAGTGGTGATGGCAGACGATGTGATGGAGATGACGGTTGATTTGCCATCGCTCATGCATGATTTTGTGCTTGAAGACGGTGAGGTTATTGGTAAGCAGGTCCTTCGCCCGCTTCCTCCCCGGCAACCGATTCGGAAAGTGATGTTAGATGATCCTCCCCTTGTTCATAAAGGGGATCGAGTGACGATTGAAGTGCGTCAGGGTGGGCTGTTGGTCCAGACAGTTGGCTTTGCCAAAGCAGCGGGGAAATCTGGAGAGGCTATTCCTGTGCAGAATCAGAGCTCCGGTCGTGAAGTGATCGGGAGGATCATGGGTTCTGGTCTGGTCGAGGTAGGGTTTTGAGAAACAATTTGAGTCATGCCCGATACTTGCCCTGGCTGGTTGCCAGCGTGGGGCTGCTTGGATTCATAGGGTGTGCGAAGCTTCAAAAGCCTCCAATCGTTGAAACCGAATCGCAGGTTCTCTCAGACTCACGAGCGGAGTCCTTGGGTTCTTTATGGGCGCCAGAAAATGGCCGGGCGTATATGTTTGAGGACCTGCGGGCCAGTCGGGTTGGGGATATCGTCGTTGTTCAAATTGTGGAACAACACCGCGGATCTAAGAAAGCCAACACGACGGCGGACAGAGAGGCTAATGTGAGTGCGGGTGTGAGCGGGGGATTGTTTGGGATCAATACCATAGCCGAAAAATTTGCCCAATATTTCAATGTTGATGCTCAGACCTCCAATGATTTTGAGGGGGAGGGGTCAACTAGCAGAGAGGATACGTTGACCGGGACCATTGCTGCCAAAGTCGTGGAAGTTTTCCCCAATGGGGACATGCGTATTTTAGGGAAGCGACATGTGAAGGTGAATAGTGAAACGCAGACCATGACGATTAAGGGTATTGTCCGTCGGATCGATTTAGATACACAAAACAGGGTGTTATCATCAGCTGTGGCCGATGCCGATATTTCCTATACTGGCCTGGGGGTTGTCGATGATGTTCAGCGACCAGGGTGGGCAACACGAATTTTCAATTGGTTAACGCCTTTTTAAGAGTAAGACGATGGAGTGTGAATGGTGAAAAATTTTGATTTAAATGTTAGGAGTTCGGTTTGACCGCGAAGCAGACAAAATCAAGCCAATTCGTATGTTGGGTTATCGTTATTTCGCTGACGGTTCCCTGCCTGTTTCCGCTGGGGTTTGGTTTTGGAGGTCCTAATATATCTGAGGCCGCCCGTATCAAAGATATCGCTTCAATCGAGGGTGTGCGTGATAATCAGTTGATCGGATATGGCTTGATTGTAGGTTTGGATCGGACGGGTGATTCAGTGGTTGGAGGCCAATTTACCGCGCAAGCCATTATTTCGATGCTAAATACCATGGGAATCAATCTCAAAATTGATCCTATCCAGTTACTCACACGAAATACGGCGTCGGTTATGGTAACGGCAAAGTTACCTCCGTTTGCGAGGCCCGGTATGAAATTAGATGTACAAGTGTCATCGTTGGCAAATGCCAAAAGTTTAAAAGGAGGAACCCTCTTGCTGACACCGCTGAAAGCGGCGAATCAACAAGTGTATGCTGTCGCACAGGGTCCGATTTCCACATCAGGATTTGAGGCGGGAGGTGGAGGGAGCGGGGTGAAGGTCAATCAACAATCTGGCGGCATTGTTGCTGGTGGAGCTATTGTGGAACGGGCTGTTCCCATCGATATGAATACGTGGGACAAGTTTTCTTTGACCATGCACCAAGCAGATTTCACGACGGCCTTGCGTGTCTCGGAAGTCATTAACACTCACTTGGGTGAGGGGTTAGCGTCGGCCCTGAGTTCCGGGCAAATTCAAGTTGCAGTGCCTGAACGGTTTCAGGGGAAAATCGTCCAGATGATTGCTGCTGTTGAAGGGTTGGATGTCCATGTGGATGTGAGTGCCAAGGTGGTGGTGAATGAACGTACAGGCACGATTGTTATGGGCCAACATGTTCGTCTAGCGAGTATGGCCATTTCCCATGGTGATCTGACCATTAACATTAAAACGCAGTTTAATGTTTCTCAACCGGAGGCCCCTGCCTTCCTTGGGCGTGGAGCTCGTACTGGTGGTAAAACCGTGGTAACCCCAGATGTCGATACTGAGGCCAATCAAGGGGATGGTCGCGTGATCCAAATCGATGGTTCCGTGACGCTCGGCGATTTGGTGAAGGCTTTGAATTCCCTGGGTGTCACTCCTCTTGATTTGGTTGCGGTCCTAACTGCGGCGAAAGCGGCAGGGGCGTTACAAGCTGATTTAGAATTCATATAGTTCTTCGTTTAACGGCCGTTTGAGGGAGATGTCTAATGATCAATGAAATCGGACGGCTTGATACCGCACAGGTCACAAGTGCTCTAGCCAAAACGACGAAGGTTGATCAGCTCGAACAATTGTCTCGTCGGGGGGATTTGCTGAAGGCCAGTCAAGAGTTCGAATCCTATTTTTTGTCGTATATGTTGAAGGTCATGCGAGAAACCGTCCCCAAAGGCGAATTGACGGAGAATAAAATGGGGGACATGTATTATTCCTTCTATGATCAAGAAATTGGAAAACGTGCGGCCCAGGCCGGGGGTATTGGGCTTTCTGACTATGTGTTGGCTGCGGTAGCTCGCAATGAAGATCTCACCCGTTCGCCCGGCAATCTTCCGTCTTCTATGAAATCTTGAGATGTTGAGTAAAGTTTTATGGTGTTGTCTCCGATAATATAGATAGAAGGAGGCATGATGCCATGACGATACCGGGCCTTGATCCCAGTGGAGAGCTGGG
>JAOUNC010000159.1 GCA_029881175.1 Nitrospirota bacterium
GACCTTGGCTGTCAATGATCCTGTGCAAGTGTATATCGAGCAATGCGAGGATGCCGACGGGAATTTGATGCTTTCCAAAGAGAAAGCCGACAAAATGAAGGTCTGGGAAGATTTGGAAGTTGCCCATAAAGAAGAAACCCAGGTTCAAGGCAAAGTCATTTCTCGAATTAAAGGTGGCATGATTGTCGATATTGGCGTCAAAGCCTTTTTGCCGGGTTCGCAAATTGATTTGACTCCCGTGCGCGATTTGGATGGTCTTGTTGGGAAGACCTTCAATTTTAAAATTATTAAAATTAATCACCGCCGTGGCAATGTCGTGGTCTCGCGTCGAGCGTTGCTCGAAGAAACCCGGGATAAACGAAGGCAGACAACCCTCTCGACCTTGTCGGAAGGGCAGCTTATTGAAGGAACGGTAAAGAATATTACTGACTACGGGGCGTTTTTAGACTTGGGTGGCATTGATGGATTGTTGCACATTACCGATATCTCCTGGGGTCGGGTGGGGCATCCTTCGGATATGTTCTCCATTGGAGATCGCGTGGAAGTGTTGGTCCTCAAGTATGACCGTGAAACCGGTCGAATTTCATTAGGGGTAAAACAAAAGTCGGCTGATCCTTGGACAAAAGTCGAAGAAAAATACCCCGCAAGAAGTCGGGTGAAGGGCAAAGTTGTGAGCCTGACTGATTATGGGGCATTCGTGGAACTTGAGCCTGGGGTAGAAGGATTGGTCCATGTCTCGGAGATGTCGTGGACGCATGAGGTTCGGCACCCCTCCAAAGTGGTTTCAGTCGGGGATGAGATTGAAGCGCAAGTCCTACATGTTGATCAACATAGCCGGAAAATATCGTTGGGAATGAAACAAACCGCTCCAAATCCATGGGATATTATTGAAGAAAAATATCCAGAAGGTACCCAGATCGAAGGCAAAGTGAAAAGTGTGACTGATTTTGGGGCATTCGTTGGGCTGGACGAAGGCGTGGACGGGTTAATCCATATCTCCGACATGTCTTGGGTAAAACATATTAAGCATCCTTCGGAATTGTTCAAAAAGGGACAATCTGTCAATGCGATCATTCTCAAAATCGATAAAGATAAAGAGCGATTATCTTTGGGGTATAAGCAACTGATTTCAGATCCCTGGGTGAGTGATATCCCTCAACGCTATCATGTCGGAGAGAACGCCATTGGCCATGTGTCCAAGGTTGCCGATTTTGGCGTGTTTGTTGAATTGGAAGGCGGAGTGGAAGGCTTGATTCATGTCAGTGAGATCGGGCCGGACATGCAAGAAAATCTTGAGGAAAAATTTGCGGTTGGGCAGGAAGTTGCTGCGAAGATTGTCAAAGTGGATTGTGATGATCGAAAAATCGCGCTGAGTTTGTGGGAACATTTAAAGGATTTGGAACAGAACGAAGTTGAGCAATTTAATAGCAGCCAGGGAACAGTCGATCAAAGCCTGGGTCGAGTGGCTCAAACCACTGAGCAAGAAGGGGGAGCCGATTCGGATTCGCATGCTTGAGAAAATTCAGCCCGGTTCTAATCCGAGGGGCGTGTCACGATGAATGACGGGTACCCTCGGTGGAAGCGTGTCTTCTGGATGCTTCTGGCGGGATTTATGCTCTTTACCATTGGGAAGGCCGTTTTGCCGGAATTGTTGCTCGCGGGGAAAGAAGGTGTGGCCATCGTCCGAATCGAAGGCCCGATCCTTGACTCTTATCAAACGATTGAAGAGCTCAAAGCCTTTGCCGATGATCCGTTAGTGAAGGCAATCGTTGTGAGAATTGATAGCCCTGGTGGAGGAGTGGCTCCATCACAAGAAATCTATAATGCTGTCAAACGAGTTAGAAAAGAACAAAACAAAACGGTCGTGGCCTCAATGGGCACTGTGGCGGCTTCAGGAGGTTATTACATTGCCGTGGCCACGGATCGGATTCTGGCAAACCCTGGGACGTTAACGGGGAGCATTGGTGTCATTATGCAGATGGCCAATTTCCAGGACTTGTTAGAGAAAATTGGCGTCAAAAGCGTGGTCATCAAAACCGGGAAGTTTAAGGATCTGGGTTCACCTTTTCGTCCGATGGTGGAGGAAGAGCGGCAATTGTTGGAATCGGTCATGAATGATACGCTGAGTCAATTCGTTGAGGCTGTGGCAGAGGGGCGGTCACTGGAAGTGGCGGAGGTGGAGCAATTGGCTGATGGGCGAGTGTTTACCGGGAGGCAAGCTAAGTCGGTATTGCTGATCGATGAAATTGGTGATTTGCAGGATGCGATTAAATTAGCGGGTGAGTTGAGCGGGATAGAAGGCATTCCCAGAGTCTTGGAGACGACGAAGCCATTTTCAATTAAAGAATTCCTTGAGAGTACATTTTTGGGCGATGTTCGTGCGTTGGCACCTTCACGGTTTTCGGCCCCGTTGCTCTATCTCTGGCTGGCATAAGCAAGGCAAGGAGGATTGGATGACAAAAGCGGATCTCATCGAGAAGTTGGCGGAAAAAGCTCCCCAATTAAGTCGACGACAGGCCGAGCAGGTGGTCAACACCATTTTTGATTCTATCCGTGATTCTTTAAAGCGTGGAGAAAAAACTGAAATTCGAGGATTTGGGAGTTTTCGCCTTCGTCATCGACAAACGAAAGAAGGTCGAAACCCCAAAACAGGAGAATCAGTTTCCGTTCCCGAAAAGCGTATGCCATTTTTTAAAGCGGGCAAAGAAATTAAGGAATTATTAAACCCTGAAGAAAAAGCTGCGTCGTGACCTATGTCTACTCCTGATCCATCTCCGACAATTCAAGATATGCCATGGACGGATGAGGCCTTGTCTCGTCTAGATCGTGCCCCAAGTTTCTTGAGAGGCATGGTGCGTCGTTTGGCTGATAAAAAGGCCAAAGAGCTTGGCTATGCGGAAATTACCGTTGATATTCTCGAGCAATTTAAAAGCCAGATGATGGGTCAAATGGGTGGTGAAGCGGGAATGTCTCAGGCAGCCGAAGATATGGCTGCTGGCAAGCTGCCCTGGACGGCCGAAGCCAAAAGACGACTCGAATCCATTCCGGAATTCATGCGAGGCATGATTGCCAACATTGCGGAAGATGTGGCTAAAGAGCGAGGCCATATGGAAGTCAATGTGGAGTTGTTTGAAAAGGTTGAAGCCTTAGGCGATTTGCAAGAGCAAGCGGGCGTGCCTTTGGAATGGACAGAAGAGGCGTTAGCTCTGTTGCAACACAAAATAGAGCATTCCCCTCCCATGGCCAAGGAATTTGTGGCAGATATGCTCAAGCATGACGCAGAGGATCTTGCGCGTGAGCAGGGAATGACCCGTATTGATGCTGAATCCTTACTTCGTCTTTGGGAAGCGCCACAATCACAGGTTGCCTGGACTGACGAGGCGTGGAAACGCCTACAGACCTCACCGGATTTTGTGCGGAGCGGAATTCGGAAGGCTGCAGAGCGTCGGGCGCGGAAGCTTGGGCTTCAAGAAATAGATTCGGAACATTTAACCGTGTTTCGAAACGAAGCCATGATGAAAGCCGTCAAACGTATTAGAGCCTTTGGGTATAAAGAGCTGACGTTTGATGCCTTTGATGATGCACTCGATAAAGTTAAACGGTTAAAGGGCAATGAACAAGCTGAACACCGGTTGGAAGAAATCCGTGATTATATGAAAACCAAACCTGATGTGGGTGTGCTTGGTGAGGAGCTGATGGGGCGTTTCCGAAGTTATTTAAAAGGCGAGGGGAAATTATAAAATCTCATCGCCATAGCCCATTTTATCTCTCCATGTTTCCGTAGGTGAGTCACTCTCCTTTTTTATTTCCCGTCCCTCCCTGGCCCCTTCTTTTGCGAGTTGATCAACAATTTCGTTTTCAGGATTTCCCGAATGGGCTTTGATTTTTATCCAATGAATGGTGATGCCCGATGCTTTGACGGCTTGGGCATAGGATTGGGTAAAGGGCAACTTGGTGCGCCAGGATCCCGTGGCCCAGCTTTCTAATCCTTGATAATCAAAGTACAATGTCACCTCTGTGATGCCCTGAGCCTGGCACCATTCCAATGACTTAAGGATACCAAAAATCTCTCCTGCGACATTTCGGTGCCTATGGGCTTCAGCAGGAATATCGTTACCTTTGGCACGGTAGACTTCTCGTCCATCTTGTTTGACCAGTACTCCCCATCCAATACGCATGGAGCCGTCACCTTGAGGGAAACAGGATCCATCGACCCAAATGGCAACCTTAGGAGGGGGAGTCGGGGGGGAATCCTGAGATGGTTTTGATAAGTTTTCGATGGGGGCGGTGCATGTGGCAAAAGCGGATGCTTCTTCCCATGTTGGGAAGGCTTTGTATTCTGCGTCGGGAAATTTGAATACTTGTTGACGGCAGGCCTCCCAACTTTCAAAGACTCCGGTAGAACGGCCTCGGCGTACCCCATAGAACTTCATCGCCAACCACACATGGGTGTTCTTACGCGATACCCCGTATTCTTCAACGGCTTCTTCCCCCTTCTAATGTCTTGATTTTGGCTTTGGCCAGAGCTGCTTGTGCCGCTTCATCAGGGTTATCTTCAACCAACACTAAAAATGTTTCGTATTCTTGAATGGCGCGTTTCGGGTTAATTGATTCAAACGCGGCAGCTAAATTAAATCGAGCTTGAGTATAAGCCGGTTGCAGCGCTAAGGCTTGTTCGTAGGCTTGGATGCCTGCGGGAATATTCTTCAGATTGACCAACACGGTTCCATAACTATTCAGAATATTGGAGGCATGGGGTTGAATGGCCATGGCGTTTTCAATAGCTGTTTTGGCGGCAGGAAAGTTGCCGAGTTGTATGAATGAGAGGCCAAGACGATGGTGTGCGGCGGCGAGTTGTTTGGGCACAGAGAGTCCATATTGAATAGCCTTTTTATAGGCATCTTGTGCAATTTCTGGCTGTTTGCGTCCGCAAGAGGCAAATAAGGCGATCTCTCCCCTGGCGAATTGTTGCAAGCCTAAAAAATCTTGGCTGGTTGTCGAAGGGGCTGGCGTTGCCGTAGATGAGGACGCATCCAAATATGAAAGGAATTTTGGATGACTTCCATCCAAGAGTGATTCGTAGGGGTCTAGGACAAAGACAGCCATAATTAATTGATCGTCTTGTTTGGATCTATGTCGAAGATAATATTGGTGGGTTGTCGTGGATTTTCCGGTACGATATAACGTAGCAGAGTCTGGAATTTGGCCTTCCAGGAGCTGAGAAGAGGTTAAATAAAATTCGCGGGCTGGTGGTAATTGTGAAATGGTCTGTCGAAGGGTGGGGTAGTCATCCAAGGGTAACCCATCCGGGAAGACGGTGATGACGCCAACCACCGTCTCATCTTCATTGAAGATCACCCATTGGCCCTGGTGATCGGGGAGAATAATTTCTTGAAAGTGTTCCGTCCCGTTTCCCCATGGGGTTTCTTGGCCTCCTGGTTTCAACCAACTTTTCCGGGCTTCTGCCTTTGTCTGACAAAGGGCGATTTGGCCCAACAAATTAAGATCAGTTGCCGATGGTGGAAGAGATGAGGGGGGCGGGGTGGTGGCGCAATGCGTCAGGAAGCCGACACAAAGAAGTCCGGCAAGGCTCCTCCAGATGCGCGAGTTGGCTCTTGATCGTTTGAGGGGCTGGATAGGGGTCGCGGTCATCGCGAATTCACTATCGTTTGGCACCGTGTTTTTTAAAAATGAAGATTATGGAGGTGCGGCGAACGTTCTGGTGGGCGATACTGGGATCGAACCAGTGGCCTCTGCCGTGTGAAGGCAGCGCTCTCCCACTGAGCTAATCGCCCCAGCCCGTGAATGTATCATATTGCCGGAATCCGGAGCAATGAATGGTTAAGGGGGCTTCATTGCTCAAAATCTTGACGCTCTGGGAAATGGTGGAGTAGGCTCAATTCAGGCATTTTATCACATAGGCTAAGGGGGTGGATGATGGACAAGCAGGACCAAAAGCATGAGTCCAGAAAGTCAAATGCTCCTCAAGAAACTCAAGACATTCAGGCTAATCCCAAGGTGGCAGAAACTGGGCAACGGCTAAAGGAAGAAATGGATGATCTGGTTGACGAAATTGATAAAGTCCTCGAAGAAAATGCTACCGAATTTGTGAAAAATTATGTGCAAAAAGGTGGTGAGTAGCATCTAGGTTTTTGCATGGTGTTCAGCTCCACGCGCTTGTTCTTTCTTCCTGTTTATCTTACTGCCTTTTCAATATAAGATTCTTCACGCCGTCATTCCGGACATTTTTTGTCGGGAATCCATCTTGGTTATCTTGGGCGCCTGCCACAACCGCGGATAGGTCGCATACCATTCACAAGCTTGTTCATCCACGATGTCCGTTCAATTTTTGGTGATGCCGGGTCTCAGCACGGCAGCTGAGCTTTTTGCTTGGCGCGTCCCCAAGGGTGCGACTGTTGTGTGGAGGGAAAAGTAGCCAAAACCGGATCATACAGGATCTATGGTTCTGCCCTTACCGCTTGACGATGTGTATCGGGAATCCATCTTGGGGATTGCCAGTCAAAACGCGCTGGCAGGTGAAGGCCTCGCGGTGCTGTCCCCTTCTCTCGTCTCCACGGGATTTTCTGTGTTGCCGG
>JAOUNC010000160.1 GCA_029881175.1 Nitrospirota bacterium
CCATGGCAACCTTGGCACAAAATTTCTTTCTACCACCTCTTCCTCAACGAGGCATTCATCCAACCGCCGTCACCGGCCAGGATATCCGTATCGGGCCAAACGTTTCAATCGGACCACTGGTGACCATAGGCGATCGTGCCGAGATTGGCTCAGGTGTGACCATTTATGCTGGCGTGCATATTGGAGAAGATACCGTGATTGGAGACGATTGCATCCTGTATCCCCACGTCTCCTTACTCTCAAACTGTACCCTCGGCCATCGTGTCATCCTCCAGAGCGGAACCGTGATTGGCAGCGATGGATTCGGCTACGCACAAGATAAAGGCCGTCACCATAAAATACCGCAATTAGGTAATGTAATTATTGAGGATGATGTAGAACTGGGGGCCAATGTCACGGTGGACCGGGCCACCTTTGGCAGTACCATCATCAAGCAAGGCACCAAAATAGACAATCAGGTGCAGATCGCCCATAACGTGGTGGTTGGAGAACATTGTGTTGTGGTGGCCCAGGTAGGAATTGCCGGCAGTACTCATCTTGGACACCATGTGATGATTGGAGGCCAAGCCGGGCTCGTTGATCATCTCACCATCGGGAATCAAGTGCGTATCGCCTCAGGGGCAGGGGTCACCAATCATGTGCAATCAGGGCAAACGGTTGGCGGTCGTCCAGCTGTCGATCATGTTATTTGGCGAAAAGCGCAAGTGCTGCAATACCAATTGCCGGAATTACGAAACGAATTGCGCGCACTCCGGAAAGAAGTGGCTGATTTAAAGCGGCGACTTCACGAACAGCCGTAACTCCCTTAGACCTCCTGGCCCATCCTTGGCCTGACTCTTGAGAAAGAGATCCCTCCTGATAAGCCACCCTTCATTTTTTCCCTGGTGGCAATACCAACCCTTTCCAAAAAAACATTTTGGCCCAAAAATACCCTGCCCACGGCAACGCAAAGGCTGCAACCGGATGTAGAAATCCGGTCCACACGCAAATTCCTGAGAGGGTCAACAGAGTCACAAATCCAAGGAAATACCACAAAAACACCAATCCTCGCCCGCGATGTTCAATGGTCACATCTGAAGCGGTTTTCTTCGCCTTTCGGACAGATCGTTGGGTAAAGGCCTTCATTCGATTGGCAAAGTATCCTGGAAATTCGCGCAAAAGATATTGTTGATACTTTGTCTGAGCCAATCCCAATAACACCCCTGCAATCAACAAGACGGAACTATAGGTAAACGTCTCCCACCCATATTGTCCTTGAAATAATTGATACCCCAAAGCCACAACTCCCACCAGGATAGCAATGAGGCCCAAAAGGCTGGCCGGGAATAAAATATAGGTACGGACGAATTCTTGGGCTTTTTCCGTCTCATCCTCATGTCGTCTAATTGTAATAACTTTAGGCATAGGTTTTCTTCATTGTTTAGAACGTATTCATATTAGAAATCGAGTCACCATTCTGTGGTTCTGCGTCCTCTGGGTCAGATTCATCAGTTTGAGGAACACGATACCGTTCACTGAACCATCCGTCCAAATCAACTAACCGACACCGGTCAGAACAAAATGGCCGAAAAGCATTTCCCTCCCAGGAAACTAACATACGACAGGTTGGACAGGTGTGCGTATTTGTGGCCATTTTTACTTCATCACCATTCGATTAGACATGAAACTGGGCTTCATACAGTCCAGCATAGAGCCCCCCCTTTGCCAGCAAGGTCGTATGATCGCCTTCTTCGATAATGGTGCCTTGATCCAACACCACAATGCGGTCCACGGACTGTAGAGTCGACAGCCGATGGGCAATGATAAACGTCGTACGTCCACGCATCAACTCATCCATCGCGATCCGTATCTCAACTTCCGTCTCCGTGTCGATATTTGAGGTGGCTTCATCCATCACGACAATGGGCGGGTCTTTTAATAACACCCGGGCAATCGCCATCCGCTGCTTTTGGCCAACAGACAACTTCACGCCCCGTTCGCCAATCCAGGTGTCATAGCCCTCAGGAAGGGCCAGGATAAATTCATGCGCTTGCGCAGCTTTAGCCACCGCTTCAATTTGCTCATGTGAGGCGGAGATATCTCCATAGGCCAAATTGGCCCGCACGGTTCCGTTGAATAAGAAGGGTTCTTGTTGAACAAACCCGATTTGTTCTCGCAACGTGAATAACGAAAGATCCCGGATGTCATACCCATCCAATTCAATGGCTCCAGCTCCGACGTCATAAAAACGGAAGAGCAGCTTCATGAGCGTACTTTTCCCGACTCCACTCGGTCCGACTAACGCCACATGTTCTCCAGGTTCAACGCACAAGGATAACTTGGTAAATACCGGTGACTCCGCCCGGTAGGCAAAGCTCACCTGTTTCCATTCGACTTTCCCAGATAACCGAGGCTCCTGAAGTCGGATCGTACCTTGATCCGGCACCGCAGGCTTCGCATCTAAGACATCAAAGACTCGCTCTCCGGCAGCTAGTGCATGTTGAAGCAGATGATTGACGGAATGGATTTGATTCACCGGAGTATAAAATAATACGAGATAGGACAAAAACATGACCAACTCTCCAGTGGTCAGTCGTCCCGCCATAACTTCTCCTGCCCCAAACCACACGATCAACACCGTCCCCAAACTTCCAATAAAAATCATACCGGGAGAATACACCGACCACAGATACATGGCTTTTAAGTTCGCCTGGCTATAATGCTGCGACATGTCTTGAAAGCGTGATCGCTCGTAGGGTTGCCGATTAAATCCCATCGTTTCTCGAATCCCCGACAACGCATCCTGGAGATAGCCATTGAGGTCTGCCGCATGTTGTCGAATTTCGCGATAATACCGATGAACACGACGAGTGAAATAGACACCTCCAACCACTAAGATGGGAATAGGGAGTAACACGAAGAGCGCCAGTTTCCAGTTCATCACAAATAAAATGGTGGTAATGCCCACCAGCGTCAATGTGGCCGTGAGCATACCCTCAAACCCATCGATGAAAATGCGCTGGACCGGTTCCGTGTCATTCACCACCCGCGACATTATTTCTCCGGTTGACCGATTTTCATAATAGTTCAACGATAATCGCTGTAAGGCCTCAAAGACTTCTTGACGAAGACGATGGACCACCCGTTGTTCAAGCATGTTATTAAATCGAATCCGAAGGGAATTACAAAGATTCTTCAAGCCATAGGCCAGAACGAGGCCAATCAGTACCCATGACAACAAATCCATGTTTTTTGCCGGAAGCACCTCATCAATCACAATTTTAATTAGCCACGGCGGGAGAAGTTCCAACACTGTGGTCAGGGCGGCGAAGATAAATGTCAACGCGACCAACCCCCGGTAGGGGCGGAGATAGGTCATAAAACGAAGGAGTGATTTCACAAGAGGCTCACAAGACGCATGCTTTTACAGATCGCGAGACCTGGAGAGGAAATTCCACGTTCTCACTTAATTGATAGGTGGATGTGGGTAACTAGAGAAAATGGAGAGACGGCTTTTAAGGACGCATCCTTAAATTACCGTGGCAGATTCTTTCTTCCAATACGCATCAAATTCTTCCAACTGCGTCAAGGTGGACATGTCGATCATTCGATCAATAAACAATTTTCCGATCAGATGATCCATTTCATGCTGAATACACACGGCATAAAGCCCATTGGCTTCGATATCCTGGAGTACACCCTGCCGATCATAAGCCTGCACCCGCACCATCGAGGGCCTCATGACTTTGCCTCGCATATTATCAATACTTAAACAACCTTCCCACATTTCACTTTGCGTCGGACCATAGAACACAATTTTTGGATTAATCAGGACTGTATTGGGAATGCTCTCGTCGCCATCACATTCCATGACCACAACCTGCTCGGAACGAGCAACTTGCGGCGCAGCTAACCCAATACCTTCATATTGGACCATGGTCTCAAACATATCATCAAGAAACTCCTGAAACCGCCGGCTGCCAATCGTGGCAGGATCGACAGGACTCGCGATCTGGCGAAGAATGGGGTTTCCAACTTTTGCAATCGATAATACGGCCATCTCACCTCACTCCTTCTCATTCAACGTTCACAACATTACACTCAAGAGGCACGGGCTCGTGCGCACGTCACGCGCCGACCTTCTTAGGAATAGTCTCTACCCGGATTAACTGACATTCAAATTGGCAGGTGGCTGAGGGTCCGGCGTTGGGGACGGGGCATGATCGAATCGATCCTTATTCTCTTCCCACCAACTCCACCATTCCTTCGCCCATTCCTTTCGATCTTCTGGAGTCGACACTTCCCAATCATGAATCGGACCGCTAAAACGGGTCAAAATCCAAAAGGAATCACGTGCGGTAATTGAAACATATTTTTCCGGATCAGGTATCACGCCGATAATGATCGGAAGCACTTCCTTTCGATGCACATGGCGAGCTTCAAACACCGCTGTATTGCGAATCGTCGAATTGGGATCTTTGGCCATCACTTCAATGGCCGAAAGGACCGCGTTGGGATCCAAGCGAGTCGCAACCCGAAGGGCATGAGATCGAATTCTCGATTCTTCATTGGGGTCCATGGCCACGTCTACCAAGGCAGGAGCCGCAGATGGATCCTTAATCATGGACAGGGTCTCGACGGCATTAAAACGCACTCGGGAGCCAGGCATCTTGAGAGCTTTTAATAAATGAGGCACCGAATGTTTGCCGAAATGCACAAATTCGCCAATGGCCCAGAGTTCCTGATTCCCCTCCAATAATGGCAAAAGCGAGTCTAAGCGCTCTTGTTCCTGCGTGTTTAACACGTCAGGGGCCGGAGTCGCATCTTCTCCAGGGGTATAATCAGGCTGCGGCGGTGGCTCATAGGGAAGCTGTGTCAGATATGTCTGTGGAACGCCTTCAGTCTGAGCCGCCTCAACCAATCCGCTTCCCAGGAAGAAAGCCAGGGCCAGGCAGCATGAAATTTGTGATCGAAATGCGAATTGCCGAATCATGAAATTCCCTTTCTTGAGGCTGGAGACAAAAAACTCATACTTATTGAAGTCTAGTGGCAGATGCCTAAAACGGTCAAGCCAACATGATGAAAGGGTGAAGGGGGCCGACCCTATCAAAAATTTTGCCTAATGGACTTTTAACTCTGTCCAAGCCCGATCATAGTCACGGATCGCCTCATGCACATCTTCCATCCACTCCATGCGTGGGAGAATATCCTGAGGGGGATAGACCGCAATATTGTCACGAATGTCAGGAGGTAATTGATTCCGAACATGCCGATTAGCCGAGGCAAAGAGTAGGCGCTTCGAAGTCAACAATGCCACCTCCTCCCCTAACAGATAATTCATGAAATCCATGGCTAGCGGTTTTTTGGACGAACTCGCGAGTACCGCTAAACAATCAGTCCAAATCGTTCCACCTTCCTGAGGAATCGCATAGTGAATAGACGGGTTTTCTCGCATGGCCCGAGCCACAGGACCACCCCATGCATGAGCCAAGACTACTTCGCCAGAGACTAACAATTGATCAAATTGTTCACTCGTGTAGGCTTTGACGAAGGGTTTCTGGGCAATCAGCTTCTCTTTCGCTTGCTGAATGAATTGCGGATCTCGACTATTGAGTGAATGCCCCAAGGCTCGCAACGCCAACCCCATGACCTCTCGTTGATCATTCAGCATACTGATACGCCCTGAATATTGCGGATCCCACAACACTTCCCAACTCGTCGGCATCTCGGTGACCACCTTGGCGTTATACCCGATTCCGACCGTTCCCCATAAATAGGGAATGGCAAACCGCTGGATAGGGTCAAAGGGCAGATGGGTCAAATGTGGCTCTAAATCTTGGACATGTGGAATCTGTGCTAAGTCCAACTCGGCCAAGAGCCCCAATTGCGCCATAATGCCAGCCATAAAATCAGAGGGGACCACCACATCATAGCCGGTCATCCCGGCTTGAACTTTGGCCAATAATTCCTCATTACTACTAAAGGTATCGATCACCACACGAACGCCACGACTCGCTTCAAACGAAGCCACGATTTCCGGATCAACATAATCAGACCAGGTATAATAGTAGAGAATGGGCCGATCAGCGGAGCCGGACTGCGAAGGCGATGAGGATTCTGAACATCCCCCAAGCCCAAGGACCGTCCCCAACAAAATGGCTACTCCCCACATTTTGTTCATAGATGTCCTAGGAGGAAGACGGCGTGGATGATTGGGCATTGGCCCGTTGCTGAACGACCCATGACAATCCGACACAGGCCATGGAGACAACTACCAATATCGCAGACAGGGCATTCACCTCCGGTGTGATCCCAGTTTTGATCATGGAAAACACCTTGAGGGGCAAGGTCGTAGCCCCAGGACCGGCGACAAAAAATGTGACCACAAAATCATCGAGCGAGACCGTAAAGCTAAGAAGCGCCGCGCCCCAGATCGCCGGACGCAGCATGGGGAGTGTAATGCAGGTCAACACCTTCCATGGAGTGGCCCCTAAATCCCGCGCAGCCTCTTCCCAGGCCGGATCTAATTTACGAAGACGGGCGCGGAGAATCACCACGGTCAA
>JAOUNC010000161.1 GCA_029881175.1 Nitrospirota bacterium
GAAGTGGGTAAATTAATTGTGAATGCCGCAGCCCATGACTTGAAAAAAGTCTCTCTGGAACTTGGGGGCAAATCTCCCAATATCGTATTTAAGGACGCGGATCTCAGCATCGGCATTCCCGGCGTAGCCAGCGGAATTTTCTTTAATCATGGGCAATGTTGTTGCGCCGGCTCACGATTGTTTGTTGAGAAGAGCATTTTTGATGAAGTCGTGGAAGGTGTGGCGGACCAAGCAAAGAACATCAAAATTGGCCCAGGCTTTGACCCCAGCACCGATATGGGGCCTCTGGTTTCTGATGAGCAACAACAGCGAGTGTTGAGTTATTTGAGTTCAGGATTTGCGGAAGGGGCCGAGGCTGTGGTGGGTGGCGGCAAAGTCGGAGAACACGGATACTTTGTGGAACCAACCGTGTTGGTCAATACGAAACCCGACATGAAAGTTATCCAAGAAGAAATCTTCGGCCCGGTCGTCTGTGCCATTCCCTTTCAGGATGTAGAAGAAGTCATCTCCGCTGCGAATGACAGTATATATGGATTGGCGTCCGCAGTGTGGACCAAAGACATCAGTAAAGCGCATCGTATTGCCGCAGAATTACGCGCGGGAACGGTTTGGATTAACTGCTACAATATTTTTGACGCCGCGCTGCCCTTTGGCGGGTACAAACAGTCAGGCTGGGGACGGGAGATGGGACATGCGGCATTGGAGTTATACACCCAAGTGAAAGCCGTCTGTGCCAAGTTAGCCTAAATGAAGTCATGCTGCGTAACTCGTGAAGCGTGATTTACGCTTCACGAGTTTCTTGCACTTAGTGGACAGACTTGAAATACAATTTACCCAGAAATGATCATTTCAATAAAATATTTAATTCGAGTCTGACCCCTAAGTCAGGCCTTCCAGTATAATTTCAGCCTGGCTTACCTTATAATTTTTTTATACCCTGCTTTCTTTAACGGCTTGAATTCACCAGTTACTACTTGGGGATGTGTGATTGATCGTCCTCTGAACACCCCAGCGGCTTGCTTCGGTGATCTTTTATGGAGTCTTTAGGAGATGGCAGGAGATGCGGGAGCTAATTCGGATTGAAGGGCGGTATGCACTCGTTCCAATTCCGACCGAAGGTTTTTGAGGGCGACTTCAGCTTCTGCCAGGTTTCCGGTTTGCCCGATTTCTTCAAGCTGGAAGGCGATTTCGGAAAGGGGGTTGGCCCCTATGATTCGTGAGCAGCCTTTTAGGGCATGCGCGATTTTTTGAAGCGAATCACCGTTTTTTTTCTTCTATTGCTTGCTGCAATCCAGAGAAATGTATTTCAGAATCCTCGAGAAATTGTTTCACCACGGTGGTCATAAATCCCGGATCATTTTCCCCTCCCAATTGTCGAAGCTCGCTGAGCGTTGTTGGATCCAATGGCGGTAGATGGTTTGGCCCTGACAAAGCGGTTTCAGGAGAAGGGGTAAGGGTTTCGGCCTTTTGGGTTGTTCCCTGGCTTTGATCTGACAAAGAGTTTTGAGGAATCCATTTCTCTAACAGACATTTGAGGTCTTGTAATTTCACAGGTTTTGATAAAAAGGCATTCATGCCGATTGCGAGGCATTTGTCCTGATCACCCTGCATGGTATTGGCGGTCATCGCAATGATGGGGAGGGAGGCGTATTCCTCTTGTTTTCGTATGGCCATCGTGGCTTCGAAGCCATCCATTTCCGGCATGAGGCAATCCATCAAGATCCCGGCATACGAATTCCGTGTCACCGCTTCCACCGCTTCAAGCCCATTGGCCGCCACATCAACCTGATACCCCAGTGTTTCCAACATACGGACAGCGACTTTTTGATTGACGAGGTTGTCGTCGGCCAGTAAGAGGCGAATGGCTGGTTCTTTGAGTGCAGCCTCCGGTTCTTGTTTGGGTGTGGTTGGTGGGAGGGTTGCAGATCTCCTCATGACATTCAACAAGCATTGGTGCAATTGATGGAATCGGATGGGTTTGGTCAGATGGGCGGCAAAGCCTGCACGAAGGACCGTTTCTGATTCCACCCTGTCCACCAAAGGGTTCATCAAGATCAGTCGGATGGAGCTCAGTTGTGGATCGGCCTTGATAGCCCTGGCCAGCTGGAGACCATTTATGCCGGGCATAGACATGTCCACTATCGCGACATCACACGGTTCTCCTCTTTCGGCACTCTTTCGGAGCACGATAAGGGCCTTGGAGCCGTCTTCTGCTTCAAGGTTCTGCATGCCCCAATGATTCGTGTAGTCACGAAGTAATATTCTATTGGCAGCATTGTCATCGATGAGGCCAATCCGAATTCCCTCAAGTTTGCCGGGTGTTTTACGATTGGGCGAGGGAAGATCGGGTTGAAGACTCATGCGCGTGGTGAACCAGAAACAGCTACCTTGGCCCAGTTGACTGTTGACGCCGATGGTTCCCCCCATGAGTTCCGTCAGCCTTTTTGAAATGGAGAGGCCTAATCCCGTGCCTCCATATTTCCGTGTCGTCGAGGTATCTTCTTGGCTGAATGCTTGAAAGAGTCGAGAGCATCCTTCCGGCGTAAGGCCAATGCCGGTGTCAGTAATCGTAAAACGAAGGAGTACATGGTTGGCAGATTCTTCTTCAAAGTGAACTTTGACCACCACCTCTCCCTTTTCGGTGAACTTCAGGGCATTTCCCACAAGATTCATCAGAATTTGGCGAAGACGGGTGGGGTCCCCCTGAACTGTCGTGGTGATGGTAGGATCTATGAGGCCGACCAACTCCAGACCCTTTTCTTGGGCTTTAAATCCGAGAAGATCTAAGACGCCTTCCAGTGTGTCCCGAATGTCGAAGTCAATCGTTTCCAGGGTGAGTTTGCCGGCTTCAATTTTTGAGAAGTCGAGAATATCATTGATAATGGTCAGGAGCGCATCACCCGAATCCTTAATGGTGAGCAGGCAGTCCTGCTGGTCCAAGGTCAGATCCATATTGAGTAAGATGTCTGACATGCCGATGATGCCATTCATTGGGGTTCGAATCTCATGACTCATTGTCGCCAGAAAATCGGATTTGGTTTTAGCGGCAGCTTCGGCCTCAGTTTTGGCACGACGCAAAATAGCTTCTCCCTGTCTCCTTTCAACCACGCGACCAAGCTGGGCTCCAACATAGCCCATGACTTCTAATAATTTGGAATCCAATTCGATGGTCTCTGGTGAGTAAAATTCTAAGACGCCGACAACGCGTTCCTCAATGAGAATGGGAAGCCCAAATCCCGTCTTTACCCCAATATCTTGGGCCAATCGTGCTCTTGGAAAATTTTGATCCTGAGTGACATCCTGAATCCAATCAGGCTTTCCGGTAGCCAGAACCCGACCGGGTAGTCCCACTCCTCGCTGAAAATTTGTCTGTTCGGTGATGTCACGAAATGTTTGATAGTGTTCAGGGTGTTCCAGGTGCCAGATGGGAGTAGAAATAAGTTCGTTGGAGGAATCCTGGGCTAGGAGGTATAAATGTCCGATAGGCCATCCGATTTTTTGACAGATTAAATCCATACTGACTTGCATGACCTCTTCCACCGTCGATGGTTCGTGGGTGGTCTTGGCGATTTGCTGGAAGAGGGAATCTAGACTGGCGCAATACTGAAGATGATCATCCAGCTGTTGCCGTTGTTCTTGTTCTTCGTTAATGGTGTCTAATACCCGGTTATATTCTTCAGCAATTTGCCCTACTTCGGTATGAGGTTCTGTTTGGACATGACGCGAAAAGTCGTTGGCGTGTCGTTGTTCCTCCATTTGACCTAGGAGATCCAATATGGCGGTGCTGGCTCCATGTTCAGCCATGTTGAGGCCGAGGTGTTCTTCTTTGGCTGTGACACGCAGAGGAATCCATCGATTCATGAGCCAGAGAATGGCAAAGCCCACCCCAAAGGCCCAGAGAAAACATATGCCGCTTCCCAGAGCTTGAATCCCAAACTGCTCCCATCGATCCAGACCTGTGCCCCAGCTGGTTGGATCACTGACCAGGGGAAATGCGATCGTGCCCCACATGCCTGCACAGGCATGGACGGGTACGACCCCGATCGCGTCATCAATTTGGAAATGCTCGAGAAGAAGCGTCGCGCTGACACAGATCATCCCGGCTCCAGCGCCAATCAGGATTGTGCCTTCTGGGCTCATGATATGAGCCGAGGCTGTAATGCCAACGAGTCCAGCAAGGGCACCATTGAGCGCATGGCCAACCTCTGGCCGACTGAGAAGATACCAACTCAAACCCAGAGCCGCTAACGCACCAGTGGCTCCCGCAAGCGTGGTATTCACTAAAATTTGTGGGACGATTTGGGAAAACTCGAAAGCACTCCCTCCATTAAACCCGTAACACCCAAACCATACGAGTAAGACGCCGAGAGTGGCGAGCGGGATGTTCTGCCCTTGAATTGGCCCGGCGTTATCAGAAAAGCGTCCCAGGCGTGGACCAATAATCATCACAGCAGCCAAGGCGACCCACCCGCCAACCGAATGGACGACTGTTGATCCGGCAAAGTCAATAAATCCAAGGCTCTTTAACCACCCGGTCGTCTGCCCCGTGGCCAACCCTCCCCACATCCAATGACCCATGATGGGATAAATAAGAATGGACACAATCAGGCTTGTGCCCAAATATCCCGTAAACCGCATGCGTTCCGCGACGGCGCCAGAGACCAGCGTTGTGGCGGTGCCACAAAAGACCATTTGAAAGAAAAAGAAAGCCCAGAGCCATGGTTGGTTGTGAGCGTTAAAGAAGAATCCCTCAGTCCCGATCATGCCCCCTGCGGTAGGACCAAACATGAGGGCAAATCCGATCACCCAAAAGCCTAGAGAGGAAGTACAAAAATCAACTAAGTTTTTGATAGCGACGTTTATACTATTTTTGGCGCGAACCAATCCGGTTTCCAGGCACGTGAACCCTGCCTGCATCAGCATGACGAGGGTTGCACAAATGAGCATCCACAAAATATCCAGTAGTGAAGAAGGGTCTTGCATTAAATTAGCGCCACCATGGTTGGCATAGAGGTATGCGGATTAGAGAAATCGAGCGCAACGAGGTTTTGGAGTTGGTGTAAATTCTGTGGAAATGGCATAGGTTCACGCAGGGATGGCTCCATCTCTATTCTGTCGGTGTTCCCTGAGTGAGAATTTACTGCTCTTTCTTGCAATATGTGGAGTTCAGATGAGAGGTATGAAAAGAAAGGGGCATAGTTGGTTTGTCGTGGTTGTTCCTCTAAATGACTGTTTCTCAGTCCTTTCTATAGAAAGAGAGAAGAGGCGGGTTTGGCCCTTGGGGCCAGAAGGTCCGGTGTGCAAGGGTGTGGAGTTAGTGAACGATATTGTATTTTATTGCTGCTATCTGGTCCTTATTATCGAGTGATCTCCATTTGGGGGAGAGAGGTTGAATCTTGGAGGAATTCAAGTGAAAGGAAATAGGCGTTGCCGGGATGAAATTTTTAAGGCTCATTATGGGCAAGCATTGGGCTGAACACACCAAACAATAACCAAATCGAGGGCGGACCAGGTGCGTTTACATTCTCTTTGAGAGGAGTTGCAAGGCTTCAAAATGAATGAGCACCACAAAACTAACCAGGAAGGTCGTGATGAGGATTGTTACAAGCATGGCTACTCATGTCCTAGCAGGGTCATCATCGTTCAAGAATCTGTTAACAGATTCGTGGAAGTTGCTCTCCTGAAAGAAGGTCCAGAATCCTGCGGGTGCCATATCTGGTTTGCAGGGTGACGAGTGGCTGAAGGGGTGTTGAATTTGCCAATCCAACCTCTCCAATATCGATGGCTTCGTTTGATACGGAATGCTGATGCAGAAGAGAAAGGGCTTCGTCTACGTCCTCGGGGGGAAGAAACATGACGAACCGTCCTTCATTGGCGACATAGAGCGGATCTAGCCCGAGAATTTCACAGGCTCCACGGACTGGCTCACTAATCGGTATGCGCGATTCCTCAATCGTCATGGTAAACGGCCCGGCGGTGGCGAGTTCGTTGAGGGCGCTGGCCAACCCACCACGGGTCAAATCTCGAAGACAATGGATGGAAACGCCCTGATTCAGCAAATCAGCAATGACGGTGTGGAGTGGTGCCGAATCGCTGATCAGGTTCCCTGAAAATTCCAATCCTTCGCGCTGGCTTAACACGGCCATGCCATGTGCGCCCAAGTCCCCACTGACAATGATCCGATCCCCGGCGGTCAGACGATGTGCGCCGATATCGACTGATGAAGGAATCACACCAAGGCCCGTGGTATTAATGAAAATCTGATCACCTTTCCCCCGATCCACAACCTTTGTGTCGCCACAGACAATCTGAACTCCACAGTCCTGTGCAGTCTTCGCCATAGACGATACGACCTGTTTGAGCGTGGCAATCGGTAATCCCTCTTCCAGAATAAATCCGGCACTCAGGTAACGCGGGCTCGCTCCCATCATGGCAAGGTCATTGATCGTGCCATGCACCGCCAGGCTGCCAATGTCGCCCCCTGGGAAAAAGAGTGGTTGGACCACATAGGAATCGGTTGTCATAGCCAAGCGACCATC
>JAOUNC010000162.1 GCA_029881175.1 Nitrospirota bacterium
GCCCTGCGACAACAAGTCACCAACCTTCAAGGTCAAGTCAACCTTCTTCGATCCGTCGTTCAAATTAGCCAGAACGGCACGACCATTACGGCTGAGAATCTCAGCTTCAATGCAGGAAAAGCTTTAGCCATGTCCTCAGGCAAGGAAACCAATCTCACCGCCAGCGATAATCTTAAGCTCACCAGCGGGAAAACTCTTTCTTTAAAAGGAGGGAAGGATGTGATCGCTGAAGGAGCTGGCAAGGTTAAGCTCAAAGCGCCACAAATCAAATTCAATGACGGCAATAAACCCATTGCCTTAAAAGATAGTCCGGTGGCAGGCGGAAAAGTCATTAGTGGCAGTGCGAGCGTATTTGCCCAATAAGATTCTCAGCCATGGCCCTTCTAGAAAGAGGAAAGGATAGACCCATGAAATGCCCTCAATTCATGAGTATGGTTCTCTGGTGTTGCGCCATTATCAGCATCCCCGTCATGAGCCAGGCTTCACTCCAAGATCCGTTCACCACGATCGAACTCGATGCTCCCGTCCATTTCCTGGCTGCCGATGGCAGCGATGTCACCGTTTCCCCGGGCACCTACGAAGTGGAATCCGCTGAAGAGTGGATTCGTCTCATACCGGGAGAACGACGAGATGCAGTTCTCATTGAGGCCGATCGACAGACTCATGCGCTCGATATTGACGACCCATTAGCCATGGGCTTTCCCGGCGATACGGAAGAAGAAGCCGACCTCTACTTTGTCATGCTCCTTCTTCCAGAAGGACAGAGCTTAGAAGCCACCGGCACCTATAGCGGCATTCGTCCACGTGGATTCAATATCGGCCAGGCTTTCAATAATGCGAAAAAGACCGCCACCAATGCCTATAACCAGGCCCAATCCACCGCGAATCAGGCTGCCTCCAACGCAGCCCAGGCCGCTCAGCAGGCGGCGCAACAAGCTCAAGAAGCAGCCGAACAAGCGGCTCAGCAAAGTCAGCAGGCGGCCCAACAGGCCCAACAACAAGCCCGGAAAGCCGCACAGCTGGCTCAGCAGAAAGCCCGGCAAGCCGCAGCCATCGCTCGAAAAAATCTGCAAGGCGCTCAAGCGGCCGCCATGCAGGCGAAACAAGCGGTTGAACAAAGGGCCAGGCAAGTCGGCCAAGCCGTCACCGGTGGGGTGCAAACCCAAATCAACAACATCCAAAACAACCCATTAGTCGCCACACTACAAAGTGAAATTCAAACACTCGAAGCTGTCAGAAAGCTTAACCTAGAACCGTTGTTTACCTGTCTCGCTCAGTCATCGGGCCAAGGGAAGGTGAATTTCCCTCAGATGGTCCAACAATTCACCACCAATCCGCCAGCATTCGCCAATCAACTTTTTCAAGACATCATGCGGCAATGGGAGCAGAGCTTTAGTGAGATCATGTCCGAACAACTGCAATTCATCCGCAACCCTTCTCGTTCGGCCCCTCAAGGGCCCCAAGTCATCGCCATGGCATTTCGTTCAATCGAGAAGATAGCTGAAAAAGGTCCGGGTGGGCGTTGCCTGATGCAGTTTGTGCGTCCACACCTCAAGTCGTTTCAGAATACGTCTGCTCAAGTACAGCAAACGACAATCACTCAAGGGAAACGCATCTTCAATAATCAAGTCGCACCCATTCTGTTTGGCAGTCTGAGCAAGCAGATTGGCGACTTGATGACAGCGGCCCTCTCCCTGACACCTCAAGAGATGCTCCAAGCGAAAGTTCGATCGAGAGGCATTGATCAACGGCAAGTTTTCGCAGACGATCGCTTCTTTTCGGAAGGACTGATCGTGAGTCGTGGATTGACCCAAGATGATACCAAGTCTTTACTCGGAGAAGTGGTCCCCGGTTTAGGCGATATTATTGACATTAAAAATGCCGTCCTAGCTGACCAACTGTTGAATCCCCGAGATCTCTATGCCGCCGCCTCTCAACTTGAACTCCTGACAAAATCTCTGAATAACCCCACTCAACGAGGGCAAGCCCTCAACGCAGTCAGAACTGCGCTGGACCCCAACGCACCCTGGACCGAATCCCTCTATATCGATATCGGGATGGAAATCCTCCGTGTGGTGGGGAAGAACTATCTTGATAGCGAAGTGCCCGGGGGAGGGAGTTTCTTGATCCGCTCAGCCGTCGAAGTCTTGGATTTTGGGGAACAAACCGTAGGCACAGTCGTCCAAAGTGTGGCGGGCCTCGTGCCCGAAGCCGGGGGAATTGTCTCCGGCATCGCCAAGGTCACCCCCGATGTGATTTGGAAATTGGCCATCAACAATATCATTGTCGGGAGCGTCAAAGGCGGAGCCCACTTTGCCTATGGGAAAGTCATAGACGAAGCCAAAAACGCTCTCAAAACCGGAAAACCCTATGCCGCCATTCAGCAGCATGCTGGGCCCTTATCTGCTCTCCTTCGCTACTTGCCATCGAAACAACAAATCGTCTTACTGGCCAGTACCCATACGGAAGATACCCGGAAGGCCCTAGAGCGCTACAACAGAAGTGTCATGCAGCTCGCAGAAGCGGCGGCACAATGAAAGACAGATGACCTCTAGGCACCATGAGATCACGATCATGAAAAAAGGCATTCCACTATCCATAACAAAGCCTGGGCAAGCGAGCCTGGCAAGGAGGAACGCCATGAAGCAGCGACGTCTTATACTCATTGCCGTGATCGCCGCAGCATTGCTTGGAGGCCCTGGGTTGCAAACCTTCATCCCATCTGTCGGCACAGCCGTCGCGCAGGAAGAAGAGGAAGTGATCCAGATGAAACCACGCGGCAAGAATAAAAGCCAAGTATCAAAGCCGGGCTCCGAAAAGATGAGCAAGAAAAAACAAGGCGCGGTCGTCGAGGAAAAGCAGAAGAAATCGACGAAGACGAAAAAGAAAAAAAGGATGCCTAAACCCAAATAGAAGACCAAGAGATTCTCAGGCCGGGTTCGACCGAGCGACCAAAGGTAACACGCGGGTCTTCTCCGTTTTAGAGAGGATCGAAGCTCATCTTTGAGCCCAAACAGCTGTTCCGAAAAAAGTAGGGAAAATCGAGCGGGCACCAAGGAGGGTGAAGAACACTTGATACGTTGATTCTCTCAATCAAAAGCTTTTTCATACAGGAGATGCTCATGAGAACACGCATTTTTTTCATCCTTGGGCTTCTTATTTTGTGGGGGACCAACCCCTATGGCCAGACATGGGCCGCTTCACTCTCCCCTACGTCCATCACTTTAGAAAACACAGTCCATTTCCTGGCCGCCGACGGGAGTGATGTGACGGTTCCTCCAGGCACCTACGAAGTGGAATCGGCGGAAGAATGGATTCGGCTCGTGCCAGAGGAACGTCGCGATGCCCTGCTTATTGAGGCAGATCGACAGACCCATGCACTCGATATTGACAACCCATTGGCCATGAGCTTCCCTGGCGATACGGAAGAGGAAGCGGATTTGCATTTCGTCATGGTGCTCCTTCCAGAAGGACAGAGCTTAGAAGCCACCGGCACCTATAGCGGCATTCGTCCCAGAGGATTCTTGGGGAACGCCTTCAAGAAGGCGAAAAAGACTGCCAACAAGGCCCATAAAAAAGCCAAGTCCACATCCAATCAGGCAGCCTCAAAAGCGAAAGCGGCCGCCGAAGAAGCTCAGAAACAAACCAGCCAGGCGGCCGCGAAAGTACAGCAGGGTGTAGAAGCTGCGAAGACGGCAGCCCTTCAGGCCAAACAAGAGGTCGAGAAAAAAGCCAAAGAAGCCGCAGCCGCTGTTAAATCTGGAATCCGAGCGGCCAAACAAACCGTGGCTGGAGTCATTGCTCCGCCGCCCACTCGAATTCGAATCCCTAACTTTCCCTTCTTTAACCTCTTTCAACCAAATCCTGCACCCAATCCGTCTCGAAATCCAGAAGACCATTCCTTTGTGAATTCCTATCTCCTGGCCTTCACCAGTTTGTTCGTGTACGAGCCGGATTTGGTGTCATGTCCCTTCCCAAAAGATTGCTGGCCAGAATGGCAACGGGCCTTTCGTGAGTTATTTACCAAAGGGGGAATGACGCGCTTCCAATTCATCAAGGAACCGCTCACCAATACCCAGGTGGCAGTGATGTCGAATAACCAAGTGGTAGTGGTCGTTTTTCGAGGGTCAGAAAAAAATGTCCAGGATTGGATGCAAATTGATGCGAACTTTCCACTAATACCAGCACCCCAATGGGGAGCAGGGGTTATGGTTCATAACGGATTCAATGCCGCGATGCGGTCAGTCTTTACCCGCGTACGCGATGCGATCCAATCACAAAATCCCCGGGGGACCAAACGAGTCTGGCTCACCGGTCATAGCCTTGGGGGTGCTTTAGCATTTTTACACGCCCAAGCCTTAACGCGGGAAACTCCCATTAATGTCCAGGGCGTTTCTACCTATGGGGCTCCCCGCGTCGGCAACCCCATCTGGAATCGAACGTACAATTCGAGACTCGGTAACAACACGCAACGTTGGGTGAACAACGCCGACTTTGTCACGTTGCTCGTCCAGCCCGTCGGCACGCAACCTCAACAGGTTCTGACCTACCAGCACGTGGGAATGACCCATAACATTCAGGCCAATGGTAGAATCCGGCCCAACGACCAGGAGCGCGCATTCCCGGCCAGATCGTATAGCACCGGCGATCACAATCTCTTGGGCTATATATGTCCAATGGTGAGCCATTTGTCGGCCACAGAACGATCACGGCTCCCCCTACTCCCGGACTGCGATTGAGAGAGCACCGTGCCTTAGAGAACACATAAGAGATAATGGGGACTTTCATAAAGACTTTTCTGGGTGACGCCCCTCTTTCATCCATACTTCACCTTCATATAAGGAGGCTTTATGCAAACGATAAAACCGAACATTCTTTCATTCATGACAGGAGCTTTTCTTTTCTTTTTAACCTTGGGAAGCCCGGCAACATACGCGGACACGACTATCACTCTGGAGCAACCGGTACACTTCACCACAGCCGAGGGGAGCGATGTCATGCTTAACGCAGGAACGTATACTCTGGAACCTGCCCAAGAATGGATCCGGATTACTCCTAGCGACGGCCAGTCGGTTGAGGCTCTGTTGCTCGAAGCCCTAGCAGGGAATCATGAAGAATCCTTGACGACTCCGCTGGCTTTATCGGCTAAAGGAGAAGAAGCTGATACCCATCATCTCGTCGTGCTCCTCCCCGGTGGAAACCGATTGGAAGCCATCGGCAGCTACAGCGGCCTCCGGTCCCGAGGCACACTCTCGTTACTCTCCATCCAACGACTCAAAACCCTTTCCACGACCCAGAGCACCGCATCGCCTGAATACTCCACTCCGTTGTTCGGAGGCAGTGGGGGGAATCAATCCTATAATCTTGATTGTGGAAGTGGATCAGTCCTCGTTGGAGCGATTTACAAGGCCGGCATGTGGTTGGATGCGATAGGGATTATTTGTCAGCAGGTTAACTCCCAAACTGGAGCCCTGGAAAGGGAATTTACCAGAGGCCCCTTGGGAGGAACCGGGGGGCAAGCCAAAATTGCCCGCTGTGCCTCCGGACGGGTTTTCCAGGGCCTCAGGGCGTTTTCCGGCCAATATATTAATAAATTTTATATGCGTTGCAGCCAGTGGGATGCCTCGAGAAAGGCTCCGGTGTTCAGTGAAATTTGCAACCCAGGTACGGTAGCTTGTCTGACCTTCGGAGGGGGTGGCGGTTCCGCTAGTGATCCCTTCTTTTGCCCAGCGGGCATGGTCGGGAAAGCCTTTCGAGGTCGATATGGCTGGTACGTCGACAGCGCCCGCTTTGTCTGTGATAGCTGGGATAAATAATTTTCAAGTTAATCGCGAGGCAGGAAGCGCAAGGTCTGAAGCTTACATAATGAATCATTAAAAAATCCTATTAAATGAGGAGGCGTTGTGCGAAATAACAAATATACTCTTTTGGTGGCCATGGCAGGGGCGTTTATGGTCTGGTGTTTAACAGGAATCCAGCCGGCCTTAGCCAATACGACCATCACCCTGAACAATCCGGTCCACTTCACCACGGCCGAGGGGAGTGACGTCGTGCTTGACCCAGGAACGTATGCCGTGGAAGCCGCTGAAGATTGGCTCAGAGTGACGCCCAGTGAAGGGCAAGCAGTTGATGCTCTCTTGTTGGAGGCACAGTCGGCCGGACATGAAGAATCGCTCACCGCTCCTTTGGCGATTTCGGCTGAGGGAGAACAACCTGACACCCACCATCTGGCCTTACTGCTTCCTGGTGGTGAGCGGTTGGAATCCATCGGAACCTACAGTGGCATCCGATCCAGAGGCACTCTCTCATTATTCTCCATCCAACGACTCAAAACCCTTTCCACCTCTCAGAGTACCGCACCAACCGAATACTCCACGCCACTTGTTCAGACCGGAGTCAAGGGTAACAAACGTGCCGGACACATAGGTGACACTTTGGCTAACAAGATTTACGTACATCAATCCTCTTAATCGTATGGTGACAGAAGCGCACGTCATAGATCCCGTCCT
>JAOUNC010000163.1 GCA_029881175.1 Nitrospirota bacterium
CCGGTTGAAATAAAGGACATGCTTTCAGACTCACCGGCGCGGTGAACAGCCAGGGCCGTATCGCCTCCACCCACAATGGTTTTGGCATATGCATTGGCGACGGAATGGGCCAGGGCAAACGTCCCCCTGGAAAAGGCATCTCGCTCAAACACGCCCATGGGGCCGTTCCATAAAATCGTTTTTGCGTTTTGGACGGCTTCGCCAAAGAGTCGAACGGAGGCTGGGCCGATATCCATGCCATACCACCCGGGAGGGATTTCCTGGATAGGGACAATCATAGTTTCAGCGGTAGGCTCCAAGCTGGAGGCCACGACGCAGTCTACCGGCAGATAAAATTTAATCTTTTGGGCCATGGCTTGATCGTGGATTTGTCTGGCCAAATCCACCATATCTTCTTCAACTAACGATTTTCCGATTTCAAAGCCCATGGCCTTGATGAAAGTAAACGCCATACCGCCACCGATGATAACTTTGTCGACCTTTCCCCCAAGGTTCTTAATGACTCCAATTTTTCCGGAAACCTTCGCCCCTCCTAAAATGGCCACAAAAGGGCGAACGGGATTTTCCACGCTTCCTTCTAAGGCCTCGACTTCACGCTTCATTAAAAAGCCTGCCGCTGAGACTTTCACATATTTGGTCACGCCTACTGTCGAGGCATGGGAACGATGCGCGGTCCCAAAGGCTTCGTTGATATAGACGTCCGCAAGGGCGGCGAGCTGAGCGGAGAACTGATCATCGTTCTTTTCTTCGCCTGGATGAAATCGTAAATTTTCAAGAAGAATCACGTCGCCAGGGTTGGCTTCCTTCACGGCGCTCTCAACCTTGGGGCCAATGCAGTCATCCACAAAGACCACCGGTTTATTTAAAAGGCGATGAAGACGTTTCGCGACCGGGGCGAGACTGAAGGCTGGGTTAGGGAGGCCATCGGGGCGTCCTAAGTGCGAACAGAGGATCACGACGGCATCTTCGTCAATGGCCCGGTTAATGGTCGGAAGTGCTGCGCGTATTCGCGAGTCGTCTGTGATTTGGCAGCTATCATCCAGCGGGACATTGAAGTCTACGCGAATGAGCACGCGTTTGTGGCGAAGATCAACTTGGTCAATGGTTTGTTTGGTGAGATTCATTCACTCCCCCTGTCTTCCAAGAGAGATGGAGCCTGGCGGGATCTGGTCCCAGAAACCCCGCAAGCGGTCCTCAACTTTTTTGCGAAAGACACTTCACAAGGTCACGTAAGCGACACGAATAGCCCCATTCATTGTCATACCAAGCAAAAACTTTCACTAAGCGCTTATCCAGTACAGAAGTGAGTGGTGCATCAACAGTGGCTGAATAGGAGCATCCATTGAGATCTGATGAGACAATAGGCGCTTCAGAGACTTGGAGGTACCCGTGTAAGGGACCTTGGGCGGCTTGTTTGAATGCGGCATTGACGGTGGCAGCATCGCAATCGGTTTCCACCTCGGCCGAAAGGTCAATGAGGGAGACATTGGGCGTTGGCACGCGGATGGCCATGCCGTCAATTTTTCCTTTCAATTCGGGAATCACTAAATGCAGGGCCTTGGCGGCTCCCGTTGAAGTCGGAATCATGGATAAACTTGCAGCCCTCGCCCGGCGTAAGTCTTTATGTGGCAGATCAAGGAGATGTTGATCGTTGGTATACGAATGTATCGTGGTCATAAAGGCATGCTTGATGCCAAATTCTTGCAGGATGACTTTAGAGACAGGCGCCAAGCAATTGGTCGTGCAAGAGGCATTGGAAATAATGGCGTGCTCTTTGGGATTGTAGGTGTCTTCATTGACGCCGAGCACGATGGTGACATCGGGATCTTTAGCCGGCGCCGAAATAATCACTCGTGAGGCTCCTGCCGTTAGATGTTGGCCCGCACCCTGACGGTCGGTAAAACGGCCGGTGGATTCAATCACAAAGTCAACTTGAAGGTCTTTCCATGGCAAAGCCTTGGGATCTTTGATGGCAAAAATGCGAATCGATTTTCCATTGACCGTCAGCGAGTCTGGCCCATACTGGACATCGCCTTGAAATTTTCCGTGCACCGAATCGTAGGTCAGGAGATGTGCGAGCGTTTGGGCATCAGTTAAGTCATTGAGGGCCACGATCTCAATATCCGGATCGTTGAAGCTTGTTCGAAGGAAATTTCGCCCGATACGCCCAAATCCATTGATGGCAACACGAATACTCATAGGAATCTCTGGGTGGATATTGATAACGATAGAGAGGTCAAAGACGACACTGAATAGTAGCGAGGGGTAGGAATTGTGTCAAGAAAATCATCAAGAAGCATGGTTATATTTTCATGGCTTCTTTAACTTCTCCCATAGTGTCAGTGGCAATCAGCGCGGCTCGTTTGCGGCCTTCTTCGACGACTTCTTGGATCTGTTGGGGTTTGGCGGTTACGGTGGCCCGAGTTTCCCACATCGGAGAAAATCGCTCAACCATGAAATCGCCCACCCGTTTTTTGCAGTCAATACATCCTATGGCTGCCGTGCGGCATTCCTCGGCGATTTGGGTGGTGACCTCTTGGGTTGAAAAGATGGTATGGAAATCATAAACGGGACAAATATCCGGGTTGCCTGGATCGGTGCGGCGGACCCTTGCAGGGTCGGTCACCATTGTTTTGAGTTTTTGCCGAACCACCGGTTCGGTATCCGATAAATTAATCGTGTTGTGGTAACTTTTACTCATTTTCCGTCCATCGGTTCCGAGCACTTTCGGAAACTGGGTTAACATTTCCTTGGGTTCAGGAAAGACGGATGTATACAAGTTATTAAAACGACGGCCCACTTCACGAGTGAGTTCCAAATGTGGAAGTTGATCTTTGCCGACCGGCACAAGGTCTGGTTTATACAAGAGGATGTCTGCAGCCTGAAGGACGGGATAGCCTAAAAACCCATAGGTCGTCAGATCCTTTTCAGTAATTTCTTCTTGTTTTTCTTTATACGTCGGATTGCGTTCCAACCAGGGAATTGGAATGATCATAGAGAATAACAAGTGGAGAATGGCATGCTCAGGGACCTGGGATTGGATAAAGACTGTGGCCCGGTTCGGATCGATTCCTGCGGCAAGCCAATCGATGAGAAGTTCGTGTGAAAACTCTTTCAAACGGCTGGTGTCTGCATAGTTTGTCGATAAGGCATGCCAATCGGCCACGAAGAAAAAGCAGTCATATTGCGTTTGGAGGGTCTTCCAGTTTTCTAAGGCTCCCAGCAAGTTGCCCAAATGCATCAGCCCGCTGGGTTGCATGCCGCTCAGTACGCGTGTGGTCATGATTGAGGTGTTCCTGTAATCGTTCGGCCCCTACGCGGGCAAAAATGGTTGTCCGATGAGGCGAAACATAAAGAAAATAAAAGAGCTAATAACGGGAATGCGTGAATCTAGCATTAATAGCCCAAAAATAATGAGCATGCCATAGGGCTCTAGTCGATTCAAGAGAAGGGCTGGTTGAGGAGGCAGCAGGCTACGCAAGACGCGACTGCCATCTAACGGGGGAAAAGGCAGGAGATTGAAGGAGAGTAAGACGATATTCACGATCATCGATGATAAGGCCATAGCGGCCAGGGGGACGAGCATCATGCCTAACAAATCCTCCCGTGGCTCGGCACCGGGTTGAGGCGGCCAATTCGCTTGAATCGTGGGATCCAAATAGACAAAGAACAGGAGTAAGAGGCCGCTGACAATTGCCAAAAACAAATTCATGAGTGGTCCGGCCAGGGCGACAAAGGCCATGTCCCGGCGCGGATTGTGGAGTTGCGATGGATTGATGGGGACTGGCTTGGCCCAGCCAAACACGACTCCTCCTGGCACCAGGGAGAGCATCAACGGGACGAGGATGCTTCCCCATAGGTCAATGTGCGGTAGAGGGTTCATGGTTAAACGCCCAAGTGATTTTGCCGTTTGATCGCCGAAAAAATTGGCTACCCATCCATGGGCAAATTCGTGCAAGACCACGGCCGCAACCAGGGGGAGCAGCATATAAGAAAGGGTGTGGAGAAAAGAGGCAATCGCGTCCATAGACTTAATTCATTTGGGTGAAGGTGCGATTGTTGACTTGGAGAATATAGAGTCGACGGTTCAGAATACCCGCTGAACTAAAAGAGGAAAATCCACTTAATGCCGGCAAATCTGAGCGCCGGACGAGCTGGTCCCACACACCTTGCCCGGATTGGGCGCCTTTGCGAAGAGTTTCAAGTGCCAAAGTCGCGGCATCATAGGCTTGCACCGCAAACAGCGAGGGGTCTTTGTGAAATCGGCTGCGATAGCGTTGAATGAACATGTGCACGTTGGGATCGGGACTGTTGAGAAAAAACCCGTCCACGAAAATGCTGCCATCCAAATCTTGTTTGGCCCATCGAAATATTTCAGGATTGTGCCAGCTATTGCCCCCAAAGATGGGGACATTCATGTCAAAAAAGGCTAATTGAGCTGCAATCAGGGCCAGGTGCACAGGTTGCCCTGGGAGAAAGACGGCGTCAAAACCCGGCGTATAGACCAGGCGTTTTTCCCCGGTTCGCGTTTCCTCAGGTTCTTCCAGGCCATATTGCTCAAGGTCCTTATTTTTTAGGCGTCGCAATTGTTCGGCAACGTCTGTTTGCTTTTCATCATATCCTTCAATGGCAATGACTTCTCCGCCGGAATGAATAACTTCCCTGCCAAACATTTCGGCCAATTCCTGCCCATAGGCTGTTTTCGGGTAGATGATCCCGAACCGATGATACCCTAGTTTCAGAATAGCGTATTCTGCCAGACGTTTGGCCTGGACGGAGGTGGTCATCGCTGTACTGAACCAAAATGAGCCATATTCGCGGACATTGAGCAGGCTGGATGATGGGGTGATGAAGGGTGTGTCATAGTCATCTGGAAGACGCCCTATTTGGCGAATTTCTCTAGACAACAAGGGCCCAATCACGGCTCGAGGTTGGAATTCATCAAGCAGTTGTTGCATTTCAACGCGTAAGGTCGAGGTAAGTGTGGTGGTATCTTTCACCACCAGCCCGACAGAAGAAAGCCCCCATTGTTCCTTGGCAATGTCCAGGGCCAGTCGAATGCCATTGAGCAGGTCGGTCCCATAGGGTTTCATGGGACCGGAGAACGGTAGGGCCACGCCCAGAATATGTTGATGGATTTTGATCTTGTTGATAAAGGATTGGAGCAGCGCCATGGCCGTTTGCGCATAAGGATGCGTCGGAAAACGATTTAGAAACCCCCGGATATCCCGTTCAGCCAACACCTCGTCGCCGCGTGAGGTGTGCAACTCAATCAGGCGGATCATCGCTAGATCGCTCGGATATCTCTTGGGGTAGCTCTCGATGATTTCTTCAAGCGCCGCTTCATCTAACTGTTGCAAAACTAAAGTTTGGATCAATTGTTCCAAGGCGAGCCGTTCAGTGGGATCAGCGAGCATCAATTCATTGAGGGCCGCTTTGACCGCTCCAAGAGGGTTTCCGTTGCCAAGTTCGGCTTGCCGAATGAGTTGGAATAGGGTTTGGCGGGTCTCCTGATCGGGTGCATAATCCAACGCTTGAGACAATTGCGTTAGCGCTTGGGCATATTCCTCTTTCTGGCTATACAATTCGGCTAGCATAATCCGAGCGGAGTTGGTGACCGGGGAAAAAGGGAATTCTTCAAGGAGTTGCTTCAGCACGCTCAGAGCTTCTTCGATCTCTCCATCGCCTTTTAAAATAGTGGCTTGCAGAAAATAGGCTTCCTGGAGGATCTCAGGCGGTGGGAGCAAGTCGATCAGCTCTTCCACTGTTTTGAGTGCTGGAGTGGTTCGTCCTGCCTCCAATTCAGCCCTGGCCTGCTCTAAGGCTTGAGAGCTGGGGGGAGCGGCCCTCAGTGAGGCCTGAGGGATCAACATGAGGGAAGCCACTCCTACAGAAAAAATCAAGAACATCCGGGCGCAAAAAAGCCGAGAGATTTTAATTTGTGGCCAAGCCGTCATAGAATAAGCAATGGGAGAAGAATAATGGAGTAAGGTCCAGGTAAGTTGATCAAGAAACGTGGTGTAGGATTAAGGTGACCATGATAGGAAATTTAATTTAGTATATCAGGAAGTTCGCTTACCTAAATAGGAGAACACCACAAATTCTCCCAAGCCTCTAGAAACATCCAACTTACGCCATGGCAGAAGGTGCTTCCCCGGAAAATAATTGAGGCACAGGCACACAATTTAAGGAAACGCAGAATGGCCCATTCACCCATGCAACAGGCTATTGACGAATATCTCATGATGTTGCAAGTGGAAAGTGGGTGCGCGGCAAACACGCTGGCGGCGTATCGTCGAGATTTGCGGAAACTCGTAGATTTCTTTCAACAAGAAGCCATTCCGGATGTTTCTGCCCTGACTAAACCGTTGTGGGGGAAATTTCTCGGGAGCTTACAAGCCTCGGGATTATCGGCATCATCAATTGCGCGTTGCCTGGCGGCGGTCCGAGGTTTCTATAAACATGTCGCGGCGGGTCGCGG
>JAOUNC010000164.1 GCA_029881175.1 Nitrospirota bacterium
CGTATACGCGACGAACAGCCGGAGTAGGTAGAACCTCCACTTCTTTTAGGCAATGGCTTTGTCGATTAGAACTTTAGCCGCCCTCTTCGCAATCTTGGCTGTTTTAGGATTTTGAGAAACCTGGGCTGTCACCGTCGCCCCTTCCAATAATAACGCCAATTCCTCTGCAAGCTCTTGTGGATCAGAGGTTCCGACTTGTTCGCAAAGTGAACGGATGTAGTCTTTCACCAATTTCTTATAATCCTGACAAATCTGACGAATGGGTGTATCGTCATCGGAGTATTCCCCAATGGTGTTGATAAACAAGCACCCATAGAAGCTACTTTGCTGAAACCATCTTTCCGCAAAATCAAAGATCGCTAACAACCGCGCTTTAGGGGTCTTTCCCCCACCTTCCACTCGCCGCATGAATTCATTTCTGGCCATTCCGTCGTACTGACGCAATACCGCCAGCACTAATTCTTCCTTCGAACGAAAATGTGCGTAAAGGGTTTTTTTCGTAACACCGGACCGTTCCACGATGGTGTCGATGCCGGTCGCATGAATCCCGTTTTTTGCAAATAGCTCTAGTGCCGTCTTGATGAGCTGCTCCCGTTTCGAAAGAGCAGTTTTAGTCTGTTTCATTTCACTCTACAGGCCCGTCTTTATGTATTTTTTCAACATTTTTTCTGTCCTCCCCTATCATTCCATGGTGAATTTAGGATCTTTTTCTTTTCATACCAATAGCTTGGAATATATTTACTGAAGTAAAAAGAATTAAAAAACGACCTGTAACGAAGCACCAACTCAGCTGACTAGGCTCTATGATATATACAGATCTGTATTTACAAAAACATTAGCTATTCACTCATCACAAAGGAGACTCATCATGAAAATAATGAATGCATTTTTCGTTTCGGTTTTTGCAGTATTCATGGCTCTCGTGACCACCCAGGCCTTGGCCGTTGATGTTACACACAGTACCCCTGAGATTAGTGGCTATGATCCCGTCGCTTACTTCACGGATGGCAAACCGATGAAGGGCTCCGGGCATCACGTCGCTGATTACAAAGGCGTAACCTATGCCTTCGCCAGCAAAGACCACAAGACGATCTTCCAAACCAATCCGAAAAAGTACATCCCTGCGTATGGCGGATACTGTGCCTATGGAGTGGCGGTCGGGAAAAAGTTTGTGTCCGATCCAGAAGCATGGAAGATCGTCAACGGCACATTGTATTTGAACCTGGATAAAGACATTCAAAGCAAATGGGCTAAGGATATTCCAGGCTCCATCAAAAAATCAGAGGCCAATTGGAAAGAAATCAAAGATAAAGCGGCCTCGGATCTATAAGAAAAAGAGGTGAGGCCCGCTACCCTAGACTACTGGCCTCACCTGACACCCAAAACAGCACCCGTAAAGGAGAAAAAGATGAAACGGATCATACAATCACAATCGTAGGAATTCTCGGCATTGGAAGTTGGCCAGGATGGGTAATGGCGAATGAAGACAAGGCCTTTGCACCCAACGTCAATTCAATAACCGGCGCCATCAGTGTGCCGGAAGACTATACCCTGTGGCCCACCATCGGCACCTGGACACATGCCAAAGCCGATGGAGGGGCCGCGAACATTCACGAATAGAGGTCATGTTTCGTGGGGTTGGTTCGGGAGCATCGAGAAAGCCTGTAGTTCTATCCCGTAACAATACTAGAATCGATCAATTCAAGGTCACGTAACCTTTTTCTGAGCGTATAAGACTAGTGTTGATCAGATTTATGGAATATTTTTCACGCCCGATCTCTTTGCAGCTAACTTCAAATCTCGATCGAGGGTGGCCAGCGGTAGGCCTAACCGTAAAGCAAGTTCGAGATAGGAGGCATCGTAAGCGGAGAGCCTGTATCGCCGGGCCAGTTGAAGGGTATCAGACAGTGCATGCGTAAAGGTGGCTGAGTCCACTTCAATATCAACATCGTCAAGCATCTCAAGAAAGGCGGCGCTCCGTGCTTCCGGCACCAAATCTTTGGCTTCTGCCCTGGCAATGACATTGGCAACCTCGAGTCCCCATGTCACTGGGACAAAGGCGCTGGCATGCTTGAGCGCATCAAGCACTTTGCCGGCGTAAGTTAATTCGAGTGGTTGGCCATCACCAAAGAACCAACGCATGGTCACCGAGTTATCAAGGACGAAGCTCACGCACGTCCCTCTTCGATGAGTTTCTTAATATTGACCCCCCGTACAGGATCAGACAACATGAATGCCTTGAGCTTTTCTGCTGCCGCAATTTTGTCCTTTGTCTTCACGCCTGTGCTAGGCACCAGATCCGCCACGGCTTCCCCGCGATTGGTGATAGTAAAGCTTTTGCCGGTTTTAACTTGCCGCAGTAATTCTGGAAGTTTCGTTTTCGCTTCATAGGACCCAATTTCAATTTTCATAATTTCCTCCTAGGGCGGACATCACATATAGACCAGTATATAGACTGGTCTATGCTAAGACAAGACTCAAGAGTGATCATGCTCGCACTGATATTGAGGGCCTGATCAGGGTAGGTCTTTCCCAGGTGAAATGAGGGCAAAAGATGACAAAGATCAATATCCCGCATAATAGGAAAATAGAGGCGGAAAAATAGATTTCCTAGATAGGCCCAAACGCCGTTTTATAGTAGGGTTCCTGATACCTTAAATTTATCACAGGCAACTCGATTCTCAATGTGACGGAAAAAGTTCTGAGGGAACGAAAGAAGTTATCGTTTGACGGAACGCAAACGGTATCCCATGATTTCATTTAGTGGCGAATTCAACCCATAAGTGCACCACTGGTTGGTACTGGCCTCTGTGCTTGAATCCATTGCATGAACACTTCCCATGGCGTTTGAAATTCTAAGCATTTGCGAGGGCGATGATTCATCGCGTCAGCAGCCGCGTCGACTTCCTCCTGCGACACGGTATCCAGCCGCCTCCCTTTCGGAAAATATTGGCGCAGCAAGCCATTTGAATGCTCATTGAGGCCGCGCTCCCAACTGTGATACGGCCGGGCAAAGAATCCTTGGCACCCTAGCGCTTCAGCAATCTCTCGATGCCCACTGAATGCTCGGCCATTGTCATACGTGATCGTGGCTACCCAGTCCTTCCAGGGTTCGAGAAGGGTGATGATCGCCTCCGTGACCAACTCGGCGGTTGTGCGGAGGATGGGGATCGCCAAGAACAGGCGCGCGCGGCGTTCGGCGAGGGTCACGATCGCCCCCTTGTGGGTCTTCCCCATCATCAAGTCAGCTTCCCAGTCCCCCACACGGACCCGAGTTTCCACGAGAGCGGGACGCTCCTCAATCCCCACCCGACCAGGGATGCTCCCTCGAGCATCCTTGGCTCCATCACGCTTTCGAGAGGGCTTGGCTTGATGCCGGAGGTAGCCAGAGAGCTGGCCCCCTTGCGGCTTGTCCTTGAGGACGAATCGATAGATGGTTTCGGGACTCAGGGAACGGGCCTGTTCCCGCTCGAGCCGTCCACAAATTTGTGCTGGGCTCCATCGGGCTTGGAGTTTCTCTTGAATATATTGCACAACTGGCTCCGTTAATTTCACGGCTTTCGGTTTTGTCTGCTGCCGCTGGTTGGCGAAGCCCTGCGCTTGGTGATGCCGATACCCCCGTTGCCCCGTGTTCCGCTGGAGGTCACGCCTGAGGGTCGTGTGGGAGCGCCCCATCACCTTGGCGATGTCTCGAAGAGTCTGGCCTTGCTTCCGCATGATCTCCAATCCATACCGTTCTTGCTGCGTCAGCTGCGAATACGTCTGCCCCATCTTGGCACCTCCTCCTTGAGTTGAGCCCGCATTCTATCAACAACGGCTCAACCGATAAGGTGGTGCACTTATTATGTGAATTCAAGTTATCATTCGTATACGATAAAGGTTTTGAATGAATAAGAGCAGTCTCAAAATATGTGTAAATGCTTGATTTTGTCCGTTAGAAAATGGCCGATGAATTCCATTTGCAGAATGAATGGAGTAAATCTTAGGAGATCTGATCATCCTGAGTGAAACGAAGGAGCTGGTATAGCGGTATCATCTTCAGTTTGGACACAGATCTTTCGCCGTTGGCTCAAGATGACATTCGGATAGAGAACAAACTGTGTCACAAAGTATTTTCCCTCTGTCTGAATGGTGAAGTCTTAGCTTTTTCCATGAACTGCGCGGAAGAGGCGGAGTTGGCCGTAATCGTAGAGATCGCCGAGGAGTTCTTTGGCGCCGGTGAGATTTCCGTATCCGGTTTGGGTGAACGCCTCAGCGATTTGTGTTTGCTGGTCAGGTGTTAAGAGCCGATTGATATCCACGTGGTCACCTGCTTGGATGCTTTGTTCCAAATGTCCATAGATGGTACTGGCCGCTAGTTTCCGTTGCTTGGCGATGTGTTCTACAGAAAATCCCCGTTGAAATAGGCGTAGGGTTTCTTGGATGGTCCCACTCAGAGGTTTTGCCTTGCCTAGTAAGGGGGTCGAGAGTGAGGGGACTGCGGATGTTTCTGAGAAACGCTGGCGAGGGTTGCTCTCCACATATTCCGCGATGACTGCCAGAAAGTCTGCTCCAAATTCCTCCAGCTTCCGTGTTCCCACACCGCTAATTCGTAAGAACTCCTGCTCGTTCTTGGGGTATTCTCGTGCCATTTGCCGTAGTGCCACATCGGAGAAGATGACATAGGCCGGGACATCCCGTTCATCTGCTAAGGTCTTCCGCAGTTGGCGTAATTGGTTGAATAACGATTCGTCGTGGGCGAGCGCTTCGGTTGGTGGGGCTTTGCGGGAAGGTCCGCTGATGGGCTTGGTCAGCATGATGGTGTGGCGCTCTTGGGTAAAGGCTCGGCCCTGTTCCGTGATTTCCAAGACGGAAAACGCTTCCGTGGCTTGGCGAAGATAGCCGAGGCGGATGAGTTCCCGAGCCATGGCGGCCCATTCGGGTCGGCTATGAGCTTTTCCCTGTCCGTACATGGGCAATTGGTTGTGGTGCCATCGGCGAATTTTTTCAGTATTTGCGCCGGTTAGCACGGCAATCACATGATTGAGTCCCACGCTAAATCCGCTGCTTTCATAGATGGTTTCGATACATGAGAGTAGGGTCTCGGCGATTTCTGTGCCGTCAAAGGTGTCACGGGGAGAAAGGCAATTGTCGCAGCTCCCACAGTTTGCTGACGTGTAGGTATCTCCAAAATACTGTAGTAACTCGACCCGTCGGCAGGTTGGGCATTCTGCATATTGCACCATTTGTTGGAGTTGTGCGCGGGCAATCTCCTGTTCCTGGATGCCGGGCTTTTCATTGATGAAGCGTTGCTGCTTAACGGTATCTCCGGCGCTGAAGAGCAAAATGCATTCGCTTGGCAAGCCATCACGACCGGCACGGCCGGTTTCCTGGTAATAACTTTCGAGATTTTTCGGCAGATCAGCATGGATGACAAATCGCACGTTGGGTTTGTTGATGCCCATCCCGAAGGCAATGGTCGCGCAGATTACTTGCACGTCGTCCCGCAGAAACAACTCCTGGTGGCGTGTTCGCTCCTCTTGCGTGAGGCCCGCGTGATAGGGCTTGGCTTTGATGCTATGCGCCTGTAATCGTTCCGCCAGCAGTTCTGTGGCCTTTCGGCTTTGGCAATACACGATTCCGCTTTCATGGGGTTGTGCCCTGAGAAACGCTAAGATTTGTTCAACGGGATTGGCCTTGGCCTGGACGCGGTATGTGAGATTTGGCCGATTGAAACTGGCCACGTAGCATGCCGGGTTCTGTAGTTTCAGGAGCGTGCTGATGTCGTCTCGTACCCGCCCCGTGGCGGTGGCCGTCAGCGCCATGATCGGCAATGAAGGAAATCGCTCTCGTAGTTCGACCAACCTGCGATATTCGGGACGGAAATCATGGCCCCATTCACTGATGCAATGGGCTTCGTCAATCGCAAGCAGGTTGACCTGCCAATGTTGCAGTTCGTTCAGGCTGCCGGGCAACATGAGCCGTTCCGGCGCCATGTAGAGCAATTGGTAGTCTCCACGATGTACGCCATGCAAGCGGGCCTGGGATTCCTGTGCGCTGAGCGAGGAATTGAGAAAGGTCGCGGCAATGCCATTGGCTTGAAGGGCATCGACCTGATCTTTCATCAGCGCAATGAGGGGTGAGACCACCAGGGTGAGCCCTGGCCTGGCCAGGGCCGGCAACTGGAAGCAGAGGGACTTCCCACCGCCAGTTGGCAACAAGGCGACCACGTCTCGCCCGGCCAGGGCATCGCGAATGATCTCTTCTTGCAATGGCCGAAAAGAGGTAAACCCAAAATGCTCTTTTAACAGAGAGAGTAGAGAAATGTGCTGGGATTTGCTCGCGACCGATGAATCCATGGGACCTGATTATAGGGTCACACAGAACCGACCACAATGTTTTGTGTTTGTTTTGACTGAGACTAGTTGTGATGCTGTGGAGTAGGCATTTGTCGTCTCTAATTCGTACGTCCTTCTGTCATTTTTTAATGCCTATCAGC
>JAOUNC010000165.1 GCA_029881175.1 Nitrospirota bacterium
AGCCATCAATGATGCCACTACTTCGGCAAACTTCTGCAACGACGCCGTGGCTTGTTCAAGGGGTATTCCACTGACTTGTTGCCATTCTTGAATCGCCTCCGCATCCTGCGCCACAGAGGCCAGCCGTGCCCAATCATCCCAGCCTCCCACCAGACGAAAATGATGAACCGCCTGCACCCAGAGATGCGAAGACCCTTGAAACGTCTGTTCCACCTGAGACGCTCCCCGATACCATGGAGAGGTCACCACATCCAAGACCTTCCGCCAGGGGACCTGCTCCTCTCGAAGGCCAGCGAGCAACCACCAAACCTTGGCCACGGGTTCTTCCAACAACGGTCTGGTCGCAGTTGTTTCAAAGGGAATGCGATGCGCCTGAAAGATTCGCTTCAGAAAAGGGAGATACGGCTCAAGGTTCCGAGCCACCACCCCTACCTCATGCCAGGCACCACACACCCGTTCCACATCCTGCACAATTTTTTTGCAGGCAAAGGTCAACTCACCTTCCGGACCGACGGCATTGACGACTCGTATTGTTGGCGACCATGTTGCGACCGATTCATGTGGTGAGGTTCCCCTGGTGCCTTGCGCCGATTGATGCCTCACGCCGGCTTTGAGGAGATGGCGATCAAGAAACCGTTGGGCAAACAGCGAGGCATCTCCTTCGACAAGGGGGAAAAAGACGGTCACCGCTGTTGCACGTGCCACTTCTTCTAATAACGATAATTGCACCTGGGTAATATCGTAAAACCCGTAATAGAACACGGCGGAAAGCCTGGCCATAAAAGGTGACTGCGCCACCCAGGGAATGACCGAATTCGTGAGATCATCAGGCAAACCCACGCCAAGCTGCCCACTCCAGTCCCGAAGCACCGCATGCAGCCCCAACACACCTTGCAAACGCTCAGTGGCCGTTTCGTCGAACAACCCTTCTTGCAATCCACGAAAGACGACACTTGGCTCAACTTGCGCTTCTTGAACATCTTGAATCGTTCGCCATAGGGCCCGACACATCCCTGACGATTCAGCATGCGCCACAAAGGGATTGGACGCCGCCTGATCCTGTTGCAAGACAGAAGACAAGGCATATTCATAAAACAGGTCTCCCACGAGTTCCAGTGAAGGGATTGGTCCCGCTGACGAACTGACGGCTCGCCGTTCCGCCTCTAAACGCCGTGCAAATTGATGGAAGGTTAAAAAATGGACGTCGAACAGCGCACAGGCCTGTTCGGCGCACAAGAGCCACTGCAAGCGCCGTCGCAACGACTCGGAGGGGACGACGATGGCAAAGGGGGTACGAACGTCAGCGGCTTTGATCCGCTGAACGGTTTCAACAAGCTTCGCTTCTAAATAGGGGTGGAAAGGACCGCTGAGAAGAGTAAACATCCAGGAGTCTGTCCGAGATTAACAATCGTCGCGAGGGCGTGCGAGGTGGAATGAGAGGCTTCGAGCGCTTACGGTACATCATTGAATACTTGTACGAAAAGAACTGGAACGTGTCGGGCACATCCAGCGCGAACACAGAACCTCATCTTGGACAGAGGCCTCAAGCCTTGGCAACCTTATCGGCCAACGAGGAGAGGCAAGAGCCTGGCAGGCCGAATATCTTAGCCGGTTTCCGGGCCGATTAATTCCCCATTACAATCAGGACAGGACCAATCGCCGTCAATGAGAGACATCGGATCGCCACAAAATGAACATTCTGGGGGAGGACCGGAATCGATCCTCGGGAGGATTGGCAATTCAATATCTAATTCGTTGTCATCCTCGTCATCATCAATAGTCATAAGGAGTCGTTCCTAATCTTCATCATCCGTCTTCTTGGGTTTGGGTTTCGCCTTGGCTTGAATGGCTTTTTCTGCACTTTCACGAGGCGGCACGCCAATAAAGGTCAGGCGCCCATTAATAGTGGTGGCCGGCACAGCACGAATCGAATGCCGTTCCGCCAGTTCTTGCCCCGCCTCTGATCCGATATCAATTTCCCGGTAACTAAAACTATATTTCACGCGCATGCCTTTCCACATGGTTTTCGCGGAAGGACAGGCAGCACAGGACTTCGACACCAACAACGTCACATTCGCCATAACATCTCACTCCCTTTCACTGAATTGGATAGAAGGTCATGTTAGCATCCACGAAAAGAGCCGAGCAAGGCGAGCGGTAAAAGTCCTGCAGATCAACCCTTTCCCCCCTCATACCGATAGATACAATTGTTATCAAACAAAAAAACTTGTTGATTCAACCTCATCGCCACAAAAGGCTCCAAGAACTCTCAACCCAATCATTCCACCATGAGAATTAAATCCGGAATTAAAATATTAGAGGAACAAGAAGGCCATGGGCCGGAAGCTCAGAATGGCGATCAATGCATCTATCATTGGAAAGTTTTCCTCAATCGAGGTGAGGAAATCCATTTTGATGCCATCCATATTCGCCGATTCGATGAGGGTCTTCACCCGTATGAACCACGACCCACTATCCGATTCATTGGAGCAGAGGCCGTGATTGATCGTACAACCACCTTAGGGCGGCGAGAAGCCTTTTCCTTTATTCACAACACCTTACGGGGCATGAAAGTTGGTGGCTATCGCAAAGCTCGCCTCAGCCCACACCTGGGATATGGGAAAGGAGGTCTTCCAGAATATGGCATTCCTCCTGATGCCGTCCTTATTGTCGAAATATGGCTGCATGCTATTCAACCAAAAAGTATTCATAGGAACAAAGATCCATACTTTGGATTTGATCCTCACTTTTTTAACACTGTCATGGCTACCTGCTCTCAAGAGCTTCAGGCCCTAGGCCTGCATACCCATGATCGAACCACTTTATCCATGCCACTTTCCGAGAATTTTTCAGGGTGGGTCTATCTCACGCCTTCAACCCGCGAACCACAGAATCGCGTAAATATTGACCCCATGATCGGAGTATGGTTTGCCCCACACCTTCAGATATGGAACGAGATCATGGATAGCCAGACCAATCGGTCACCAATCTGTGGCTGGATTGGACACCTCATGCCGGACGATGCAGAAAAGTATTTCGCCTTTTCTGTTGAGAACGCGGTCAAATCAACCGCACAAGAATTAGCTACCGCCGTCAAACAATACGGCTTCCCCTTTATGAAGGCCTTGGCCCAACCTGAACCCTACCTCGAACACGTAAGACTAAACAGTTCTAAAATTCACAATGCACCAATGCTGGCCACGTTATATTATGTTCTCAACGAGAGAGAAAAAATGCTGGATACCCTGAACAGGTTCGAAAAGGAAGGAAGGCAGAAAAACCGGCAGGATGGGGGGTTCAAAGAATATTTACAGTTTTCAAAAAAGTTTTCGGCCTATGTCGACACAATGAATCACAAAATGAAAATTTAGGAGTCCGTCTTCATTATTTCCCGCACCTTGTTTTCTTGTGCTGTCTACCTGCATTGCACTGATAATCATCAATCACATTTTCCAGGATCGAGTTCGATAATGCCTTTGCGAATGGCCATAATGGCCGCTTGCGTCCGATCATAGGCATGCAGTTTGTGGAAAATATTCCGGACATGGTTTTTGACCGTTTTTTCACTAAGATCCAGCACATTGGCAATTTCCTTGTTAGTTTTGCCATCGGCGACTAATTGCAAGACGGTAATCTCCCGCTCGGTAAGATCATGTTCTAAAATTCCTCGTTTTTTTCCTTTCCCTTCAGACAGTAACGAGAACTCCGCCAAGATCTTACTCGCCACAGAGGGGTGGATGAGCGACTCACCTTTCGCAATCGTTCGGATGGCCGCAATGATTTGCGCTGAATCACAATCTTTGAGGAGATAGCCCGTCGCTCCAGCTCGCACGAGATCAAAAATATATTGTTGCTCCTCATACATCGTGAGCGCCACAACACCAATATGTGGGAACTCCCGCTTGATAATACGGGTGGCTTCGATCCCCGTCATTCCCGGCATGCTCACATCCATGAGAATGACATCCGGCAAAAGGAGTCGAGTTTGCTCGACCGCCTCGCCCCCGTCTTTGGCTTCACCGATGACTTGAATATCATCTTTCGTTTCGAGAATCGCCGAGAGCCCTTCTCGCACCACGCGATGATCATCGACAATGAGGACTTTAGTTTTTTTTGACATAGCCGATTTTCTCCTTTGTGACGAGAGGGATGGTCATCTCAACAGTCGTTCCGGCTCGAGGTTTCGAGACCCACTGAACGTCACCCCCCAACATCCTTGCACGTTCCTTTATGCTTCTCACTCCGAAATGATCCCATTTCTCAGGATTCTGACGTTCCTGCTGGACATCAAAGCCTTGTCCATTGTCAGAAACCCTGGCTTCTAATAGATCCTGTTTCAGTTGAACATTGACAACGACTTTGGTGGCCTTGGCATGTTTGACGACATTACTCAACGCTTCCTGCACCATGCGAAAAACAAACACTTTGGTTTTGGGATCGAGCTGCGATTCATCTCCACTTCCCTCAAAGGTTGTCTCAATCCGATGCTCTCGTTCATACGACGTCAGATAATTTGAGAGAGCCGGGATGAACGCCAAGTGATCGTATTGCCCCGGACGGAGATTATACACCACCTCTCGCGCTTCTTGAATCGCATGCTTTAATTGTACGGTGGTTTGATTCAGCATGGTCAACCCTTTATCAGGATCTTCGGACACGAGTTCACGCACACGTTCCATCTTGAGATTGACACCCACCAAGGTTTGCACTAACCCATCGTGAATTTCACAGGCGATGCGCGTACGCTCTTCATCCACAGCCCCTTCAGCTTCTTCCTTGACATACAGACGGAAGAGCGATTGATAGCGAGTCAGCGTGCTTTCAATTTCCGCCGAGGCACGAATTCGTGCCTCAATCAATTGCCACATAAACTTGGCACTGGCTCCGCCAACCAGCGCTAAATGGGGCGCTTGCACTTCCATGAGCTTCTGTTCCACCGCTGGATCACCCGTGACATCAATCACTAAATCCACATCTTTCAGCTTTAACAGGTCTTGATAGCGGCGGTGGATAGGAATACCCAATTTTTTGGCAAGACGGACTCCCCTCGTTAAGGGTCGGGTTTCCGCGACACCCACGACAGTGACCAACGGGTCTTCAGCGAAAATTTCCATAAGAGCCATGCCGCCTTGCCCTGCCCCAATAATGGCCACACGGCTGGTGGTGACGCCATGTGATCCTCGATTAGATACTGGCTTCGAAGAAACCTTTGCGCGCTTGGTAGGTTTGGTAGGCTTTGTAGTTTTGAGAGATGGCATACAGGGGCCGGTTGTGAATGGGTGAGCGCACGTTCTCGAGGAAGTTATGCCCCTCTTCTCTTGTTTCACAAGAGCAATGAAGGAAGCATGGTCTGGGTTAGCCGACTTAGATCGGTTAGGGATCTCCGCTTCTACGGACGCCCAGAGTCATGGGTTAAGGCACGAATTGTATCCATGAATTGGTCGATGTCCTTAAACTCCCGATACACGGAAGCAAATCGCACGTAGGCGACGGGATCCAGCTCTTGCAAGGCCCGCATGACTTCTTCCCCAACCGTACGACTGGGCACTTCAGTTTCCCCTAAGTCTTGAATCCGTTTTTCTATGCGATCGACCGCCGCACCTAACGCCCCGATGCTGACAGGCCGTTTTTCACAAGCCTTCTTGAGCCCCGCTAAAATCTTCGCCCGGTCAAAGGGCTCACGCCGGTTGTCTTTCTTGACCACCATGGGCAGATTTTCTTCGATCCGTTCATAGGTGGTAAATCGCCGCTTACAGCCCAAACATTCACGACGACGGCGAATGACTTCCCCTTCCCGTGCAGTACGCGAGTCAATCACTTTATCTTCGAGCTTGTCACAGAACGGACATTTCACGAAAACGTGTCCTTCGCGTTGGGAGGAAGCGTGGAGGAAATTAGTATGGATGAAAGATAGGAAAGCGCGCGCACAAGTTTTTGACTTCTCGTAGGATGCGCTTGTGCAGGGAGGCATCCTGTGCATGTTGGATGGTTTCATCCATCCAGGACACAATTTGCTCCATCTCAGCTTGCTGCATCCCGCGAGTGGAAACCGTTGGAGTGCCGATTCGAATCCCACTGGCCACGGCCGGTGGCTTCTCATCAAAGGGCACCGCATTTTTATTCACCACAATGCCCGACGCATTCAGCGCCGCTTCAGCCTCTTTACCCGTGACATTTTTTGAGTTGAGATTTAATAGAAAAAGGTGATTATCCGTTCCGCCAGAAACCACTTGATAGCCACGCTTCAAGAAACCCTCAGCCAAGACCTTCGCATTCGCCAACACTTGCTTTTGATAGGTAGTAAACCCTGGAGCCAGAGCTTCCTTAAAGGCCACAGCCTTGGCGGCAATCACATGCATCAACGGCCCACCTTGAATTCCTGGAAAAATCATTTTATCAACGGCTTTGGCATGCTCTTCCTTACAC
>JAOUNC010000166.1 GCA_029881175.1 Nitrospirota bacterium
AACCGAGACACGCATCCAGGCTTGTCCGTCTTCATAGACCTGTTCCGCTTTCCGGTATCCGACATAGGCATTATTGACATCACCAGCAATGTCATAGAGCAGCCCAACCAGATAGCGCGCAAAGGCATCTTCATGGTAGACATCTTTCCCTTCCACGCTATCACTCAGGACGTTTAAACGATGATCGATTCTTCTCCCTTCGACTAACGCCTCGGCCCATTGTTGCAACAACGCATAATTCAAGGCCTTTACCACATTCACCAGCACATGTTCATGAGGGGCGCCTTCGTAGGGCTGACGGGCCTCATTGACTAACAAGGCCGAGGCCTTATCGCGAAGACGCTTGGTATAGAGGTCTTCAATCAGAAGATGGGCTTCTTCCAGGACAGTATTGCTTTCAGCATACCGCCCCGCCAAATGCAAAACCATGCCCTGATCCATCAAAAACAGCAACCGACTGTTGCTGCCATATTCGTCTTTCGCCGATTCCATAATCTGGACGGCTTGATCAGGCTGACCGATTAAAAGACTACGTTCAACCCCGGCATAATGCGCCATAGGCCCACTACAGCCCATGAAGAGAGCGCATCCGAACGCAAGGCTCAGAAGCCGCTTCACATGATTGTCAGGGAGAAACAGAATAGAGCGCTGAGGGGTAAGGAACCTAGGAATGAAGAAGAAAGAAAACGGAACAAAGAACGAATGAACAACTTGCCGTGTGCGTGACAATGGCACTGGGACGCATGCATTTAAAACAAGAGGCGTTTGCGCTCAACCACCTTTTTGATTTTTTTCTGACCAAACCAGGATTTGGCATTATTTTCTAAGTCAATGAGATCCAAATCGACTTGATAATAGATGGCTTTGGTTCCAGCCGATTCATCCAAAATTGTCGCGATGGAGCCTTTCATCATGAAATCGGCCCCAATCTCCTGGCCAGGACGTTTTTGGGTATCTTCGCGGGAATACACCGCCTGCTCCTTGCGTTCTTCCCGAATTTCTTCCCGTTCGCTTTTACTGGCCACAAACACAACTTTTTGGGAATTGGTCATTTCCCGTTCCAGGTCTGTGACAAAGGTACCCACATCAATATGTTCGTGACTTTTATTGAGAACAGTGCCGATAATCACAACGGGCTCCCGGCCATGGGAACCGGTAAATTTTTCTAACCATGGGCGACTCACCATTTCCTTCATCATGGCTTCGGCGACTAATTTCGAGTCCGTATCATTCCAGCGCCCACTCAAATCCGTCACAACATCAGGATCCACCCGAGTCACACGTTTTTCTTTCCCGCAAGATATCAGAGTCAGCAAACCGAGAACGACACTCAGCAGGATAAAGAATCGTATGGTTCGTGGCATGGAGACCTTTTATGGTGTGGGTGAAAGACTCAGAGTCGAAAGGAGGGTGTTACAGCCCACCCGGACGCTTCGCTTCCTCTTCTTCTAATTTTTGAAAAACCCGTTCGGCATTTTTTTTGACAAACTCGCGCACTTCCTCATCCAGTTCTTGCGCCTGCTGAATGACTTCCTTCATTTCTTTAAATGATAATTTCGTCAACACATAATAAGTCGTCGTGTCTTCATCTTTATAGCGATCAACCGGACGGACCCCGTTTAAGGTGACAGCCGTAAATGTTTTTACCGCCCGTTCCACGTTTTGTTCTTCGGTGGATTTCGTAAAATTTCCTGCAGTGGTTGATGCGGCATAGTCTTGCATAAGATAGGCCGTATAGGTCCGAAACGTTTTGGCCAACTCCGCTCTCGATCGATTTTCAGCCGCTTCCCAAGCCAGGGGTTCGTTCTTCACACCAACAATGGCTCCCACACCGTAAATTGACTTGTCATCATCTTTATTTAAGGCTCCTGATCCTTCTTCCACCCAATTAGGTGGCCCTCCACAAGCCACAAGGATCATGCCCAACAGAACCAGGGCCATCAATCGCATGAATCGCATCAGATGATTTGGCATAAAATTTCCTCGTTCGGCAATAGACTTTACCAGAGAAGAATGAACATTTTGATTTTTCAAGGGAATTTGCATTTCCGAGAGACTAAGAAAATGCTAGCATCGACCCTACAAACTGTCAAGAAAATCAAATAACCTATTCAATCATGACAGACGACCAGGCAGGCTTTTTCATTCCTGAAGGAAGCCTGCCTCCAACACAAAGGGGGACTCCGTGGCTGATGTGAAATTAGAAGATGGGATTATTCGAATCAAAGAACTCGACATTCAAGATGCGAAGGCCGCGAAAGTTTTAGCGGAATATCCAGAAGCCCGATGGCCCGAGATTACCCGGCGAGCCTTAAAAATTGGATTAGGCTACTTACAGGGAGGAGGCGATAGCTAGATCTCCCTCTGGTTCAGACTGGAATGGGCTGATGCACAACGCAAAAAGCCAAGGCTTGTGAGTCGAGCACACTTACCAGTCGGCGACAGCCAAAAGAGAGGATGGAAGCAGGTATCCTACAGATGTGGCGACGAAGAATGAGTCCTCACCCAAACGACCTGATGAATAAATTGCTTCACATGGCTGTCGTCCTGGCTGACCGGGATGCTGGACAAATTGGCATACTGCCGTTGCACCTGGCCAGCAAAAGTCCTCTGCTCATCTGAAGACACATGTAGGATTGCTCCAAACGCCTGCAAGTACTCCCCTTCGCCTTGAGCGATATTCTGCAGAAGGTTTTCAAAATTCACAGAAACAAAGGCTCCAGCATGTTCGCCCTGCCTCACAAGCCCCTCTTCAGTCCACCACGTTTTCCCTGAGGTGGAAGAGAGGAATTCTGTGGTGCCATCGGTCGTGGTATCAGTTGTTGCTTTTAAGGTGCACCCGCTCAGACCACCAATGAAAAGAGCCAAGACGACTATTCGAAACATCATCACGCGACCTCACATTTGGTTAAAGGAATTTTCATTATTAGGCTCCAAGGGAAAAAACAGGAAGAGACCCCCTCCTCTCCCATCCATGACCAGGCAGCAGCGTTGGTTTGTTCTGGTATCATAGCAAATTTTTCTGGACGGTCCACTCATAGGAATACCAAGACGCCTGAATCGAGTTCTAAAAATTCATTCAGACGACTTGTCTCTGTTTGCATTCTCTCCTACACTGATCAAGCGTCTTCTAGGTTTAAGCCAGGCTTAGCCTGTGACGATAACATTGATGAAGTGCTCTATTATGTCGCCGCCCTGGCGCTTAACGAGATATGCCCTCCACGTCAGCCAAATAATAGAAACTCCTTGAAAGAGATATCGCTCCCATTGATTAAAATACGACTCTAGAAAAACCGCATGGTGTCTCTTAGCCAAAACGATCATCTTACCCTCAAGCAACGCGGTATATCGACCGCACAGGTTGAAGCTCAACTGCATCAATTGCGACAGGGCGTCCCTCCCATCCATCTGGTCCGTACCTGCGGCCTGGGAGATGGCATCCTTCAGCTCTCTCCAGAACATTGCACCGAATACCACCGCCAATTTCAGATGGCTCACGCCGAAGGACGGGTCAGTAAATTCATCCCTGCCTCAGGAGCCGCGACGCGGATGTTTAAAGATCTGCTCCAGTTTTTAGAAACATGCCCGGCCACTCCCACAACCATGTTGAAAGACGGGAATCCGCCTGCGCCCATCCTTGAGGCATGGAAGCAACTCCATCACTTTCCGTTTATTGATGCGCTTCGGCAGTATTTCGAATTGGCAGACATCGACTTTCAGCATCTGTACGAGACAGGGCAACTGGCACAAGTGTTTCACGCCCTCGTCCAAACTCCCGGTTTGGACTATGCTAATTTACCCAAAGCCCTGCTCCCTTTTCACCGCTATCCAGAAGGCATTCGCACCTCGTTAGAAGAGCATGTGCGAGAAGCCATGTGGTATGGGAAGAAGACTTTTGGCCTAGTCCGAATACATCTCACCGTTTCGGCTCAATTTGAAACCCAGGTAAAAGCCGCCCTTGAAAAAGTCCAACAACAAGAACTTCAAAGAGGAAATGAGTTAGAATTGACCGTTTCAATTCAAAAATCCTCTACCGACACCATTGCCCTCAATGCCCAAGGCGAGCCTTTTCGAGATAACGAGGGTCTGCTGGTTTTTCGACCTGGAGGCCATGGTGCCTTATTGGAAAATCTCAATGACTATCAGGGCGATATTGTCTTCATTTCCAATATCGACAACGTCGTTCCCGACCATCTCAAAGACCTGATTGTCGAATGGAGAATGACGTTGGGTGGGTACTTATTGGAAGTACAAGACAAGATCTTTCATCTCCTCCACCAATTAGAGTTGGGTCAACCGACTCTCATTGAGGAAGTAGAAGCCTTTGTCCATCGCCATCTCCATGACCAATTTCCACAATCCTATGACCGGCTGACGAGTCAGCAGAAAGCCATACAGCTCAAGCAATTCCTGAATCGCCCCCTCCGAGTTTGCGGCGTCGTGCCTAATACCGGCGATCCCGGTGGCGGCCCCTTTTGGGTTCAGCAGGCTGATGGCTCCCAGTCCCGACAAATTATCGAACAATCGCAAGTTGATCCTGAATCGAAGTCTCAACAAGAACTGTTTGCTTCAGCCACGCACTTTAACCCGGTCGATATCGTCTGTGGCGTGCGGAATTATCAGCGAAAGCCCTTTAATCTCATGACGTTCAGTGACCCCAATACCAGCTTCATTTCGCATAAATCCTATCAAGGCCGTGACCTCAAGGCTTTGGAATGGCCAGGGCTCTGGAATGGCGGCATGGCCAATTGGATCACTCTGTTTGTGGAAATTCCTCGCGCCACATTCAATCCCGTCAAAACGTTCCTGGACTGGCTCCATCCCAACCATCAACCACCCGCCTGAGTCGCAATGTCGTGCTGGGGCTCTCACCCACCATTCCCCGTTTCTGCATAAATGAGATAGTTTCTGCCCGTTCTTTTTCGTAAGCATCATGCCCCAAAAAATTTTCTTCTTCACCCCTTCATTCAGTCTCACATCCTCCCGACTCTGAACCGACAAACATTGGAACAGCAACTCACACATTATTCACCGGCGAATGTGATGACATATTATGACTGATCAAGAATTCTTCTCCTTATGGCAAGACCTGGGATTCCCCTGTAAATCCCATCCCTGGCATGGCGTGCAAATTGGACCCGATGCTCCCCAGTGCCTCACGGTCTATATTGAAATCGTCCCCACCGACACCGTGAAATATGAATTAGACAAAAAGTCAGGACATTTACGGGTGGATCGTCCGCAGCGGTATTCCAACATTTGCCCGGCGCTGTATGGGCTCATTCCACAAACCTATTGTGGGCAATTAGTGGCAGAGTTGAGTGCAGAACGCACGAATCGTCCTGGCCTGGCAGGTGACCACGACCCCCTCGACATTTGCGTACTGACAGAAAAAACGATTTCTCATGGGGACATTCTTCTGGAGGCCATTCCGATTGGCGGCCTCCGCATGATTGATGGAGACGAAGCCGATGATAAAATTGTGGCCATTCTCAAAGGCGATGCCATGCATGAGCAATGGACCGACATTAAAGATTGCCCCGTCTCATTCGTCGAACGCTTAATGCATTATTTCCTGACTTACAAAGATGCCCCGGGCTCACAAAAGAAAAACTGCGAAATTACCCATGTCTATGGACGCGAGGAAGCCCATGACGTCATTCGCCGCAGCCAAGCCGATTACGCCGCCAAGTTTGGACAATTGCAAACCCAACTGGCGTCCATTGGATCAACATTAAATTAGGATCATTCGTCTATTTTCTAGCCAATCCCCCCTCAGATAGCCATCTCTTTTCTGCCTTATTTTTTCATTGATTTTGCCTTTATGTCACATAAAGTTCCTCCTCCACTTGAAGCTACATGCAAGGGCTAGCATAATGGGGCTATCAGTGAAACGGGGGCGATGTCCTTAATTGACTATCTGAAAAAGTACGCCACAAGAAGGAGCTGCGAACATGAGTGAGAACATTGAAACCCTACAACGATCCACCCGAGTGATTCCCTCTCCGCCGGAGGTGAAAGCTCACGCCCATATTCAAGACTATGAATCGGCGTACAAGGCCTCCATTGCGGACCTGGAAAAGTTTTGGGATGGTATTGCCAAAGAACTCCATTGGTTCTCCCCATGGAATAAAGTTCTCGAATGGAACTATCCCTGGGCCAAATGGTTTCTTGGGGCCACCTGCAATATTTCCTATAACTGTCTAGACCGCCATGTCCAAACCTGGAGAAGAAACAAAGTTGCCGTTATTTGGGTAGGGGAAAATGGAGAAGAACGAATCTTTACCTATGCCGAACTGTTTCGACAGGTCAATAAATGCGCCAATGCCCTCAAAGGCCTTGGGCTTCAAAAAGGTGATCGCGTCACCATTTATC
>JAOUNC010000167.1 GCA_029881175.1 Nitrospirota bacterium
CCTCGCACTAAAAAAAATTTGATTTTCCCTGAATCTATATACTTAGGACGAGTGAGCTGGGGAACTGGAAAAAGGGAGAGCGTGGATCAGGCACTGAACCGGAACCAATGTGGGGTTGCACTGTTTTCAAGAACGCATCGAGAAGGGCCAGTGCCCGCGGTGAAGCGCGAGTGGACAACCCCTGCCTGAGGAAAACCTACCATATCAGGTGGTCAAAGTTTCGGGGGGCACTCCACTAGAAGTCCGTCAAATTATTCTTTGCCTGTCTGCCTGCCTGCCTACCCTCCTTTATTCATATCTCTCCACCAAAACACCCATAAAAAATACGCGTGATTAACTAGAAAAACAGGATGAATTCCCAATAAAAAATGTAGGGAATGACAACCACTTGGGATTACGAATCAAAACCGCTATATACTCGGGCGCAAAAAAACGGGCTATCTTCTCACCAGAGAAGATAGCCCGTTTCCGTATTTCCCCTAGTTCTTATTATTAAATTTTCACAGTCAGATATAAGGCCCCTTTCCCGCGATGAATATAGATCAGGGCCTCTTTTTGTTTAGCCAAATGGGAAACGACTTGCGCAAAGTCTCTCTCCGACCTGACCGGCTTCCGGTTGATCTCACTAATGACATCACCTTGAGCCAACCCCGCTCGTTCAGCATAACTGCCCGGGGTCACTTCCATCACTACCACGCCGCTCACCTCTTCGCCTATTCCTAATTGTTGCGCCATTCGTCCATCTAAATCTCGAACAGCCACCCCGGCGAACGGACCATCATGTTTCATCGGGTTGGCATGCGCCACTTGCGTGGGTTCATTCTGTTCACGAATCACGGGTCGCAGAGTGACTTTTTTCCCCTCTCGCATCACCACAAGGGAAATGGTATTTCCCACGACCGTCCCCACCACCTGCCCTTGTAACGTACGCGGATCAATCACCGGCTGGCCTTCATATTCCACAATCACATCCCCGCGTTGAATGCCGGCTTGATCGGCAGGACTCCCCGGCATCACATTGGTCACTAAGGCCCCTTGGGCTTTGTCTAATTGGAAGGAATTGGCTAAATCAGGCGTGACCGCTTGTATGCCAACACCCAAAAATCCTCTGACTACTGCCCCGGTCTTCACCAAACTGGCATACACAGGGTGGGCAAGTTTCGTGGGCACCGCAAACCCGATTCCCTGGTATCCACCGGTTCGTGAAAAAATGGCGGTATTGATTCCGACCAACTCTCCACGGGTGTTCACCAACGCACCACCGGAATTGCCGGGGTTGATGGCCGCATCAGTTTGAATGAAATCTTCATACTGGGTAATTCCCATTCCGCCACGCCCTAAAGCACTGACAATCCCCAACGTGACAGTTGAATTCAACCCAAACGGATTGCCCACTGCCAAGACATATTCCCCCACTTGTAAGCTGGACGAATCGCCCCATTGAATAAACGGCAGATCGGTTGCCTCAATTTTGATCACAGCCAAGTCGGTTTGAGGATCAAGACCGACCACTGTTCCTGGAAATTCGCGTTTATCTGGAAGCGTCACCAAAATCTCCTTCACGTCCTCCACCACATGATTGTTGGTCAGGACATAGCCGTCTGCTGACACTATGACTCCCGACCCGGCACCTTGTTCTTGCGGAGCCGGGGCATTAGGATGTTGCCTCGGCAACCCCGATCCACCAGGCCATTCAAAAAACTTTTCCATCGGATTCAATTGCGGCCCTGACATCGGAACCGCCGCCTGCTTTCTCACGGTAATATTCACGACGGCCGGAGTCACCTTCTTGGCAATATCCGCAAACCCCCCTTGTTGAAAGTACGGAGGGTCCGCCAATTGGGAACCCGAAGATGAAGGAGGATTCGCGGCATGGGATTGAAAGGGCATATTCCAAGAACCCAGCAGAAGTCCTCCAACGAGAATCCCCATGCCTGCTAGCCCTAAACACTTCTGCCAATACTTCAACACATCGAACTGCTGAACCAACTCCCGACCATTCTTACCCATGACTCTTCCTCCTTGATGAAAGTGAATCAATATTTCCAAGATTCATACAAGGAGCATACACCTCAACTCTAACGTAGAGATTAAATATAGATTAGAATTTCTTAAGACTGAGGAGAACAGCGCAGAGGAGAAACGTGTTCAAAAAGCCCCAAACACTCGAATACGATGGCTTTTGAAAAAATTCGGAAGCTGGCTGGGAGGATTGCAGCCACCAAAAAACTGTCAAACAGTCTTCTGATGGCCGCTCTTTTTATGTCTTGACGAATACACTAGACCACGCCGGAGTAGTACCGAAGGACATCTGAAACCGACAACACACCCACAATGCGACCGCTTTCTGTGACGGCCAAATGCCTGGTCCCTTTTTCTTTCATGAAGCGCACCGCGTCAACAATTGGATCGCTCGTCTCAATAGTGACCAGCGGTTCTCGCATACAGGTTTTCACTGTTGTCGTGGTGGCATCAGTCCCCGAAGCCACCACTTCACGCGTCAATTCAGTTTCGGAAATGAATCCAATATATTCATCCCCGCTTTGGACGAGTAATGAACCAATTTTCCATTTCTGCAAACATTGTCCAGCCTCCCGAAGCGTCGCATCAAGAGAGATCGCGCGAACCGTGTTAGCCATAAAATCGGAAACATGCGGTCCCGTGGCTTTTCGTTTCCGGGTTTCCTGAGCCAACGAAGCTCGGCGTCCTTCTAATTCGGCAATCGCGCTTTCCAACACGCGAAGCCGTTGACGAATTGTTTCTCGCTGGGATTGGGAATCGGTGCCTTCTGGAGCTTCATCTGGTAAATTTAACAGGCCAGCGGCTTCACCAACTTCCGCATATTCATAGGTGTCCAACAGGGGTGATGAACTCCCAAAGGCTTCAGATAACAAATCTTCGGTCACGGCATCGAACTCGTTTAAGATTTCTGCCGATGGTTCAGTCATCAAATGTTTTTTCAAGGCATCCAATTGCTGACGCAACCGCTGAATATTCTGATCTAAGGACCGGGCTCGATCTTTTTTGGTCACCGCCTGCGAATCCATAAAGCCTCCTCTTTTAGAGAAATAAAATGGACTCCGATCCTACCCCACTCCTCCAAAGTAGGCAACCTCAATACAGAAGAAAGATACCGTTCGGCCCCTGTGGAATAAGCCTAAAGCTGATTAAGTAGAATATTGACAAAGAATAGGTAAAGCCGCTGGCTTATTGGACTTCCAATAAACTGGAAAGGAGAGTAGCCAAGCCTAAGAAGCTGAAAAACCCGACGATATCAGTGACGGTCGTCAGAACGATACTAGAAGATTGGGCTGGGTCTTGTTTCATGGCTTGTAACGCGATAGGAATAATGGCTCCTGACAATCCCGCGATCACCATTGAAATAATCATCGACAACCCGATAATGACGGTGAGGCCCAAAGACCCACTCCAAAGTGCGACGGCAAGGCAGGCCGTCGCCGAGACTGCCAATCCATTCAGAAACGCCACGTAGACTTCCTTCCCACTCACCCGCAACCATTGAGAAGGACGAATATCCCGAAGAGCCAACCCCCGAATCACCACGGCCAGGGATTGTGCACCCGTATTCCCGGATTGCCCAGCCACCACAGGGAGCAAGACGGCCAATGCGGTAAATTTGGCAATCGTTCCTTCAAACATTCCAACAACGAAAGCCGCTAAAAAGGCCGTAACCAAATTCAACTGTAGCCAGGGTAATCGTTTCTGTACCGAAAACCAGACTGGCGAAAGCGCTCGTTCGTCTTTATTGGCACCAACCATCGTCAGCAAGTCGGCACTCGCATCTTCCTGACTGGCTTTAATAATATCTTCGTTGCGCACCACGCCTACAAGACGGTCATCCAAATCCACAACGGGAATCGTGAAAAAATGCCGTTCTTTAAACAGCTCGACGATTTCCTCTCTCGACTCAAGGGGATGAATGGTGGGCAAATCACGAATCATGACCGCTTGTAATTTTTCCTCAGGATCCACCAGCAACAAATCGCGCACCGAAAATTTTCCCACCAGTTTTTGGCTACGATCTATCACATACACATCATGCACATCTTTTTGTGCACGCGATCGAACCTGCAACATGGCATCCCGAACCGTCAGATCTTCTTGCAAGACAAAAAAATTCGGATCCATGATACTGCCCACCGATCCCACGGGATACGTCATGTAGGATCGAATGTCTTGGGCATACCGCTCCGGCACACGGAACAAAATAGCCCGTTGCAGATCTTCATCCAAGCGCTGAAACAAGGCGGCGGCCAGAGAGGGAGACAGATGTGGAATCACCTGCTTCAATAAATCAGTGGGCATCAATGTAATTACTTCGGCAGCCACAGGCGGAGTAATACTGGAAAGCAGGTTCGCCGCATTTTTGGCACTGGTCCCTTGGAAGATTCGTAGAATATCGGCAGCCGGATAGGATTCCAATATTCTGGCGGCCTCTTCATGATGTTTCAGAAAGAACGCTTCATTCAGAATATGGGTACCAGATCGTCCCGTCATGGTCATGGCAACGGTTGGGTCACTCATCAGACATTCTTCCGTTCGTGTAAGGTCTGTGCGACATCGGTCATGAGACGAATCCCTGTGATGGAATAGGCTTCCCATAATTGCATGAGCGAATCACTCATTGATCCCAAAGGTGCCTTCCCTTCAACATCTTTTTCAATCCGCCGCAACATGCGATACCGTAAGGCTCCAAAAAATGTCCCCCATCGATCCACAACCGGTAACGTATGAAACCGACTCCATTCAGGATGTTTGAGAATCTCTTCGAGATTGGCCTCAGCTGACAACGTGATGATCTGCTGTTCCATTAACGTCCCCACTGAATGACCGGACGTATCTATCAATAATTGTCTCAATGTCAAGACGCCTTCCAATTTGCCATCTCGATCAATGACATAAATATAATACATGGCTTTCTGCCCATAGGTGCGGATCCGGGAGATGGCTTCTTCGACCGGAATATCCGGCGGCAGCGTAAAGACCTGGGGATCAGCTAAACTCCCAGCAGTATTGGGTGAATACCGCAAAGCCCGCCGAAGCGTCGAGCCTATCGCATTATCCAATCGTTCCAAAATGTCGTAACGTGTCGCCTCCTCAAACTGCCGAAGCACACCAATCGCCGACGTGGCATTCATCGCACTTAACACATCAGCGCTCAAACCCGGTGGAAATTCTTCAAGAATTTTGGCTGTCGACACCGGCAAACAATGCTCCAACACATTAGCAATTTCCTCACCAGGCAACACGTCCAAGAGGGCACTCGCTGCCTGCGGTCCCAGCGACTCCAAGTGACGAGCCGCCTCGACAGGATGGGATTGAAAGTACCCGAGAGTGAGATGGTGTTCTAGTTCCATGGCTACTTTTCTGGATGCGTGATGACGGCGGTAGCCTCAGAAAATTGCGAAGCTGGAATAATGACGCGACCCTCCCTAGTTTCCAACACCACAGAAATCGGAGTCACCGCCACGACAGTTCCCTGCGTCTCGCCGACCTTCACCGTCATACCCACTCGGACAACGGATCCCAAATAATGCGCGGCAATCAAATTCGCGACAGCGGTGCGAGAGCCTAAGCCAAAAGACAGGGCCGCCCCGCCAATGAGCCCAGCCAGTAAAATGGCAATAGTATTATTAAGCAACTCGGTATCAATACCTAGAGCATCGATGGCTGTCACGACAATCAACAACACGACCGCCACATAGACCGCCTGAGCCACAATGGTTCCATGGGTGATACCAGCTGAGCTGCACGTCATCGTAATCAGTTCACGGACAAAATTCGCCGCCAATAAACCGAGCAGCAGGACCAAGACCGCAATACCAATCTTGGGGATATAGTTGGCAATGCCGGTCAGGGCATCGGATGCCATGGTCAAGCCCAAGTTATCCGAGGCTTTAATCAGAAAGACCAAAAAGATAATCCAAAATCCAATCATACCCAGGATTTCGGAAACCTTTTGTTTCGTCCCGGCCCGTTCAAGCAATGTCTGCACGGCCGTGCGACTCAGCAACCGGTCAAAACCCACTAACTGAAGGAATCGTATCGTCGCAATAGACACGACTTTGCCCAGGAAATAGCCCAACCCCAATAGCATGATGGACAAAATAATCGTGGGCAAAAAGGCCACAATCTGGACCAGACTCGCAGTCACCGCCTCTGTCAGCCCTCCCCACCACCCGGTCATTGTCAGATTTTTTTGTTCCATTTACCGTGGCTACCTTCGCAATGAATGTTTCAAAACCCTACCATGCCCAAATTTTCGATGACTCACCTTAGAAAGCCAAAACCTCATCATAGTCCCCCCTTAATCCAGCTGCAACAGGCATAGATCCTTGGCACTCATTTTTT
>JAOUNC010000168.1 GCA_029881175.1 Nitrospirota bacterium
TTCTCCCGCAGAAATCGCCACTCGCCTCAATCGCATGTTTCCCATGACCGAAGACGGTCGTCAATATTTCACATTGATCTATGGAATCCTGAATATTCGTACCGGAACATTTCAATACACCTGTGCTGGCCATCCCCCGCCCCTATACCTGGCGCCCAATCAACGGGTGATCCCATGTGAGGTTGGAAACGTGCCGATCGGACTCTTCACAGACAGTCATTATGATGAAGGCACGTTCCAACTCGAGCCAGGTGGGCGCCTCTACTTGTATTCGGATGGAGTGTTGGAAGCCAAAGATGCGGCACGGGAATTTTTCGGTGAGACCCGGTTGGAGGAAACATTGAAAGCCACACAACAGGTACCATTACAAACAAGCGTGGATTCAACCGTGACAGCCGTGTTGGATTGGACAGGGAATAATCAAGCTCAGGATGATTTATCCATTCTATCCTTCGAATGGACGCCAGGAATCAACCAACAAACGCCCCTTCCCAACGAAGAGGTCATTCTCCACCATCGCTTCCCTGCTCGGGCCAAAGAACTTGGGCAGACACGGGCACTCACACGAATGTCCCTCAACAATCATGGTTGGCGCTCCGATAAAGTAGATGACATTGTGCTGGCTATTGATGAAGCCTGCCAGAATATTATTCGCCATGCCTATCAAGGGGAATGCGATGACCCGATCACGTTGCACATTGAGGGCCAGAGGGATGCCTTGGTCGTCGTGCTCGAAGACCAGGCTCCAGCCGTCAACCCCGATTGCATGAACCCTCGTGCCTTCGACGATATCCGCCCTGGCGGGCTGGGTTGCCATTTCATCCAGCACGTGATGGACCACGTCTCCATCGAACCAACTCCGACAGGGCAAGGGAATAGACTTCGAATGATGAAACGCATGCGCTAACCCTGGCAACAACCGAGTCATCTACATGGAACATTACGTCCGCGAAGAACAGGGGTATCACATTGTCACGCTCACCGGAGAGATCGACTTAGAGACCTCCCCTCAGGCCAGACAAATCTTACTTGAGACCGTCCCCCAAAGCACGAAGCTGCTGATTGAGATGGCCTCCGTGACCTATATTGATAGCTCCGGCATCGCGACACTAGTAGAAGCCTTCCAACGAGCCAAAAAAAATGGAGGGCAGGTAGCGTTTATCTGCCTGAATCCCGCCGTCGTTCGCGTATTGACCCTCGCCAGGCTCGACAAAGTGTTTACCATCCATGCGGATATTGAAAGCGCGATCCATGCTGAGCCCTGACCGCCCATTCCCGCTTTTCCTTCAAAAGATTGAATCCTTAGGGCGGATCAGCACGAAATGGGTGAACTCCCTAGGATTTGGAACATCATTACTGTACCAATCGGTCTTTTGGATCTGTTGGGGAAGTCGTCGCAAACAACAGGTTCGCCTTGAAGCCATTGTTTCGCAGATGATGGAAGTCGGCATTCTAGCCCTGCCGATTGTCTCTCTCGTGTCGATCACCATCGGTCTCATGCTGGCCATTCAAGGGATCGATGCGTTGAAAGATTTTGGCGCGGAGCATCAAGTGACGTACGGCGTCGCCTTATCGGTCGTTCGGGAATTCGCCCCCTTGATAACAGGAATCTTGATTGCTGGTCGATCGGGCTCCGCATTTGCCGCCCGCCTGAGCACCATGATGATTAATAACGAAATCGATGCCCTACGAGTTATGGGCATTAATCCTGTGCGCTTCCTCGTGGTTCCCAGCCTCGTGGCCATGATGATCATGGTCCCGTTGCTCACTCTTTGGGCCGACATCGTCGCACTCCTGGGAGCAGGGCTCTATATCACCACTGCTCTCGGTATTTCTATGGGAACCTATATTGGCCAAACGATTGCGTATCTCGGAACCGCCGATGCCTTGCACGGCTTAGGAAAAAGTTTTGTGTTTGGAATACTGATTACGTTGGTCGGCGTGATCAACGGCTCCTCCGTAACCGGTGGAGCGGAAGGCGTTGGGCATGTCACGACCCGTGCGGTCGTACATTCCATCTTAGCCCTAATCTTGGCTGATCTCCTTATTGTCTTTCTGCTCACCCGGTAAGCACGCGATGACGATGCCCCTTTCAGAGCTTGAACCCATCATTGAAGTCATCGATCTCACCACCCATTACGGTTCACGAAAAATTTTGAACGGGATCTCGTTGACCGTCCACAAAGGTGAAGTGATGGTCATTATGGGTGGAAGTGGTTCTGGCAAGAGCACCTTGTTGCGTCACTTGATCGGACTGGAGCACCCGAGTAGCGGCAACATCAAACTTCTAGGCCAGGACATCCGCAATATGACAGAACACGACATGACGCAGTTGTATCGGAAAGTGGGGGTTGCCTTTCAAAGCGGTGCCTTGTTCAGCTCCATGACAGTGGGCGAAAACATTATGCTCCCCCTTCGAGAGCATACCAAGCTAGATCAGAAGACGATGGAAATCATGGCGCGGCTCAAATTAGAGGTCGTGAACCTGGCCGGCTTTGAAGATCTGATGCCGTCAGAACTTTCTGGTGGCATGCTGAAACGCGCAGCCTTTGCGCGAGCCGTCATTATGGATCCGGTCCTACTCTTTTGCGACGAACCATCGGCGGGGTTGGACCCAGTCGTGTCCTCGTCATTAGACGAGTTGATTCTCCGCCTTAAGGATGCACTCGACATGACCATTGTCGTCGTCACACACGAACTGGAAAGTGCCTTTCGCATTGCCGACCGAATAACGGTCTTAGATAAAGGCGACATTCTCACTATTGGGACCGTGGACGACGTACGGGCCTCTGACAACAGGCGGATCCAAGATTTGCTGAATCGCCATTTTGAAGAAGAAATTCTCGACCCCGATGCCTATCTGGCGCGACTCACCGGCGAATCCGAAGCCCTGTTCAGTCAGGTATAACCGGTTGGCCACGCAAACACGAATACGGTAAGGACCTATGCGGGATTCTCGAAAAAACTATCTCATTGTTGGAATATTTGTCCTCACGATGCTGAGTACGCTCATAGTCTGGCTTGCGGTGCTTTCCGGCAACACTCAAGCTACCACGGCCTATTACATGGAATTTGACAATGTCATCGGTCTATCACCAGGGGGGCAAATCCTGTTCGAAGGCTACCCGGTTGGAGAAATCGACGAAATCATCTTCACCCGACGTCAAGAGGCCTCCGTCTATCGACTGAATCTCACCATTCGCCAAGATTGGGATATCCCTGAAGACAGCCTGGCCGTCATGACCCAAGCCAGCTTACTTTCAGCCGTAGTCGTCGACATCCAGGCAGGATCGTCACAACGGATGCTCATGCCGGGCGAACAAATCTCCAGCTTGGGCTCCGCGAACATCATGACGGCCATGTCATCCGTGGCCACAAAATTGGGCCACCTGGCCGACACCAACTTGAAGCCTTTCCTGGAAAATCTCTCCGGAGGCACAGACTCCTTCGCGACGCTCTCCCAAGATGTCCCCCTCATTCTGGATAACGTCAAAACCTTTACGAAACAATTGACGACCGCCACAACACGGCTCAATCACATCCTCGACCAAAGCGAAGGGCACATTGAAAGCATTTTAGGGAAGGCCGAGCTGGCCTCTGGAAATATTTCGACACTGACAACGGATTTTCACCAGACGCGGAAACAGTTAGATACCCTATTGATCTCCATGCGAAGAATCGTAAGCACCAATAGTGGAGAGATTAATCATTCCATCGCCGATCTCCACCATGCCCTAGAAGTCGTCGCCAGCCACGTTCAAGAGATCAGTTCAAATTTAGAAGCCACCACACGGAATATGAATGAACTGAGCACCGAACTACGTCGAAACCCGGGATTGCTCGTTCGAGACCGTGAATTTTCTGATCCATAGAGGAACACAAGACATGCAAAGCATAATCCGCATAGTTAGAGTGGCGATAGTCATCGCCTGCCTCATTGCCGGCAACGGATGTTTAGGAGGACAACCGTCACCTGATTATTTTTATCGATTACACGTGCCGGACCCGACCACACATTTCGATCCCAGCCCGCTACAGGGAACACTCCAAGTCACACGCCCCCGGGCAGATGCCCTGACGAGTGAACGCCATCTTGTCTACCGCAAAGAGGGCAACAGCTCCCAATTAAACCACCATGCCTACCATCGATGGGTGGATTCTCCTACACGGCTCTTACAGCAGGAAATGACGCAATTTCTCAGAAAAGCGGGGCTCGCACAACAAGTGGTCACGCCGGAAATACGCACGACGGTCGACTACGCCTTATCATGCCGGATTGCCAAATTAGAACGTGTGCTGGATCAATCCCCTCGGGTTACTCTGGAACTGGAATTAGGAATCACATCAATAAAGAAACGCCGTACGCTTTTGCTCCGCACGTATCGCGAAGACCAACCAACCGGAGACCTTCAAGTGGATTCCTCGATTAAAGCTTACAACCAGGCGCTCTCAAACATCCTTCATCGCTTCCTCACCGATACATCAACCCTGTCGCTCCTCCAACTCACCAACACAAACCTGTAACTTCAGTGGCCTTCACCAAAGCATGTGCCTGGTTTGCCGAGCCGAAAACCGGCTCCTCCAAACGCCAGTGTCCAGCCAAGACAGAACGAGGAAAATATTAGAACAACCAAGAGGAAGGTGTTCGGTTACAGAAAATGAGAAAACGGATTTCGCAGTTCCAGGAGACCCAAAACTTGCGACACAATAGTTACTAAAATTTCAATACGTGACCCCCTTTATATATTTTTCATATTATATTTACGCCCTATTTCCCTAATTCTTAATCTCTAAATCATTTTCGATGTTTTCCATTGAAGATCTGATTCGAGCTCTCCAATCTCTACGAAAATTTTTACTGCTTTGAACAAAAGATCAACGTCGACAATTGTCTCCATAGGAAAATCTCCTTCCTGCCCACCGATGAAAAGAAGAGCGGAGCCCATTGCCTTATCATCAGGCACCAGATAAAAAAACTTTTCATTGTTGAATGTCGCATACACAATATAACGTCCATGCGCTCCACCGCCAATTGCCAAATAGGCTTCATCTTGGCCCTGCAACGTAACGATGGCGTATTTTCCGCCATTAAGTTTTCGAATTGCTGCATCAATATCTTCCCGTGAAAGATTTAATAAAATAATTTCTGACTGTTCAATTCCTTCCCAAGAATCTGCAAACATGATGAGCGTACGGGAGCAAACATAATTCCCTCCTCTCGTCAGGCCCCTCTCAGGCATCAATCTGACACTAGCATATTTCCTAAAATTTTCTGAATGGCTTGCCGCGAAATGGCGCCTTGCCTGATGATGCGAAGGCTTGGTTCGACTTGAAGCACGGTGGAGGGTTGACCGCCTGGTGTTGGGCCACCATCTAAGATGAGATCGATTTCTGACCCTACTTGCTGGATCACTTCCTCGGCTGATTGCGCAGGAAGGTGGCCAGTGCGGTTGGCGCTGGTGCCGGTTAAAGGTCCAGTCTTCTTCAAGAGTTGGCACACGCGTGGATCATTGGGTTGGCGTAGGCCGATGGTTCCCTGTTCACTCATTAACATAGGCGACATATGCGGTTTGGTTTTGAAGACGAGGGTTAGGAGTCCAGGCCAGAATTCCTGAATAAGCTTTTTTGCAATCTCAGGAACCTCGTCGATTAATTGATCCAGTTGGGACGGGTCGGCCATTAAGACTGGAAAGGGTTTGTGGTCACGATGGCCTTTGATGGCCAGCAACCGCTCCAGGGCAGTCGGCTGAAAGACTCCTACGGCTAAAGCATAAAAACTATCGGTCGGAATGGCTAAGACCCCTCCCGCTTGGATACAGGTTACGGCTTGCTCAATGACTTGAGGAGAAGGGGGAACGTTGAGGGGAAGGATGATCGCCATGCTAGGAAGAGATTCCTGCCAAAAAATCCCAGGAATGACTGGATTTAAGGTCGAGGCCAAGAAAGATAAATAAGACCTTGTGGCCTTCAGAAGACCAATTGCATCTGGAAATTCCTTTCACCTCCCTCTTTCAAAGAAGGAACCTCTATATTGCTTTCTTGGATTCAAGTCGCTGTGGGAGTGGCCTTCCAATGCTTGTAAATATCCTAAAGCACTCGGTGGGCGATGTCAGAGCGGTAATAGCAGCCTTGAAATTGAATGGGAGCGAGTGCGGCGTAGGCTTGTTGTTGTGCATTTTGGATGGTATCAGCCAGCGCCGTAACCCCCAAGACCCTTCCGCCATTGGTGAGAACCGCCTGCTCAGACTGCGTGGTTCCCGCATGAAAGACCAGCACGGATTCCGTGGGTTGTTCCGGCAATCCAGTGATGGGCAATCCTGTCGGATAGGAACCCGGATAGCCTGCCGAT
>JAOUNC010000169.1 GCA_029881175.1 Nitrospirota bacterium
AGCCAAGATCTAAAACCGGGAAATTATTGACCAGATGTTGCCCTTCCGGAAGGCGATCATCTTGAGGTCCATCCACCTCCCGGCATGAAAACTCTCGCCGATGTTGGGCCATCTTCTGCTTGGCGTTCACAATTTTCTCGTTCGGTTCCATACTCAAACATCCCTTTTGATTGCCCTAACCTCAGACCGAGGCCAACATCTCCTCACCTGAAATCCAGAATTTTGCAAGAGTACCATAGTTCGTCTCCTGACGAGCAATGAAATAATCTGCCACATAGTCAGCATCTAAAATTTTTGGTACATTGTCCTATTCGTCCATGGTTAGTCTGGAACCGCTCGGCTCTTGGTCCCCCATGGCTTCGCGCCATCTTTTCCAGTCTAGGTGTCCCTAACATTTTTTCTGCGGAGGATCAGTCTTATGACCGTGCAGCTTCTCACGAGAGTTGTGTGTAGTTCTATGCTTGTGTTAGCCACTTCTTATTCTTTCGTCCTCGGCGAGGTTCCAGAAGGAGCCTCCCCCATCACCGTCTCTGATGGAAAATCTATTTCCATGGAGTACACCCTCACCTTGGAAGACAAGAAAGTCTTGGACACCAACGTGGGAGGCGAACCCATGAATTTCACGCAGGGATCGCATCAAATCATTCCCGGATTGGAGTCAGCTCTGGAGGGAATGAAAGTCGGAGAAAGCAAACAGGTCACAGTAGATCCAGAGCAAGGTTATGGGCCAGTCAATCCTGAAGCGGTGCAGGAAGTTCCCATTGAAAATATCCCACCAGACGCACGAAAAGTTGGCGTCCGATTGCAAGGCCAAGATGCTCAGGGTCGAATGGTGCATCCTCTCGTCACAGAGGTGAAAGAACAAGTGGTGATGTTAGACTTCAATCACCCACTAGCCGGCAAAAAGCTCTACTTTGATGTCAAAATTTTAGATATCCAAGCCGCAAGCACTTCTGAAGAATCAAAGCCGTAACCACACCGTGTGAGAACCTCGCCATAGGGCGAGGTTCTCTTCACAGAATCGATTAAGTCCTCTTTTCCTCTATGACAAATACCTACTTCCTTCAATACAGAGAACTATGTAATCTCCTTCAGATGCATGACAGCCGAATTGGCATGTTGAGTGGCCACATCCGCATGCCCGGCTTTTCCATGAGTAATGGCTTCGCCTAACTCCGCAATCCCGGCGTCCAAATGAGGGTTAGTCATCTCCTTCGCCGCAGCTTGAGCATGTTGAAGCGCCACTTCCGCATGTTTTACCAACGCATCAGCAGGCCCCATCCCACCATGATCTGCCGCTTCCTGGGCATGTGTGATGGCTTCAGCCACATGAGGATTTCCGCCTCCGCTTCCAGTCGAATAACTCGCACACCCGACGACCAACATGATCGATAACATCGCCGCCCACAAACTTCCCTTGAATTGGCATACATGCATAACAAACCTCCTTGAACCCGTAATGAGAAATATGGGAATTCTCCTCTGCTGCTCCCAGGAATATCAAAATCGCTATACTTTGTAAAGTTTTCTATGTTAGAAGTTCATTAAGTCCTTTTTCGCTCTTTTGGCACGGACGCCGAAAGGGCCTATGTGTATTTCTCGGGGAAACTTCATCCGTGTTCGAACAGTTTGAAAATCGCCAGCATCAGGTCCTTGCCCTCCTCCAACAATCGCAATCCGGTTTAACCATAGAGGACCTGGTCACCAGACTGGAAATTTCCAGAACGGCGGTGAACCAACATATGGTGGCCTTGGAGCGAGATGGTTTAATCAAGAAATCCACCCAGCAAAAAAGTACCGGCGGCCGACCAGGATGGAGTTATCAAATTACCGAAGAGGGAATTAATCGACTGCCGAAACAGTATTCCTGGTTCTCCGAGTTATTACTGAATACATTAAAGGAAGAATTGGGAAGCGAACGCCTGGAAGCCTATGTCAAGAAAGTCGCCACATCTCTCGTGCCCCAACTTCAAGAGCAATTACAAGGCAATGACCCCAACGAACATATTCATCAAGTGGCGAAACTACTTCAGAGCCTTGGCTATCAAGCTCAAACCGAAGCCGCACCATCAAAAAAGAAGCTGCCAATACTCACCGCACACAATTGTGTCTATCACAATCTGGCCATCAAGCACCCGGAAGTTTGCGCCTTCGATATCACCTTACTCGAAGAGCTCCTCAATCGAAAAGTCGACCATCAAGAATGCATGGCCAAAGGCGGCCACGCCTGTCGCTTTGTTTTCAGCAACTCTTGAGACCACAAATATTCCTGGAAGTCTCGAATCTGAATGCTCGCAGGTCTTCTAAATTCTGAAGTAATTTGACACGGGGAAGTGATGAGAAAATTGCCTGCATGCTCTTTTCGAATGTATTTGCATCCACCTTCCTGTTAAAAACTATGGCGTAATCATAAGAAAGATCGTACCTCGTCCGCGTTGGAGTAAGAGTAAGACTCTATCATCTGCACCCAGCTTGCTTGTGACGCGTTGGAAATCGTCGATATCCTTCACAACCTGGCGATTAATTTCACGGATAATGTCGCCTTCACGAATTCCTGCGCGACTGGCCGCGCTACCAGCCTTAACGTCTGTCACCTCCACACCAGTTTCACCCCTTGAGGGAGGCTTCACGATGATCTCCGTCAACGCATGCTTTCCTCGTGCCTCCCCGCCTAAGGTCGATGTCATCATATCTTGGGGCATTTCGCGAATGGTCACAGTCAGTTCCTTTTGTTCTCCCTCACGGAGCACCTGAATTTTCACAGAAGCATTGGGCAAACTTTCCGCCACCAGAGCTCGAAGCTGCCGCGTGTCTTTCACAGCATGTGAATCATACGTTCGAATAATATCTCCACGTTTTAACCCAGCCTGCTCCGCAGGACTTTCGTTCACGACCTCGCTCACCAGGGCGCCTTGAGTGTCAGGCGCCTCAAATTGCGTTTGAAGATCGGTGGTAAGATCCTGAATAGAGACTCCCAGCCATCCACGAATGACTTTCCCATGCTTAGCCAGGCTAGTATGAATGAATTTGGCCATCTTGCTGGGGATGGCAAAGCCAATCCCCATATACCCGCCTGACCGGCTGAAAATTGCGGTATTAATCCCAATTAATTCTCCCTTGAGGTTCACTAACGCCCCGCCGGAATTGCCGGGATTAATCGCGGCATCCGTTTGGATAAAGTCCTCATAATCGACAATGCCCACATTCGCTCGTCCGACCGCGCTGACAATCCCCATCGTGACGGTTTGGCTGAGGCCAAAGGGATTCCCAATCGCCAGCACAATCTCCCCTACCTGCAATGCGCTCGAATCGCCCCACGGCAACACCGGCAAATCCTTGGCGTCAATTTTAAGTAACGCTAAATCCGTCTTGGGGTCGGCCCCGACCACCTCCGCAGTAAAATTCCGCTTGTCTGACAACGTTACCTGTATATCATCGCCCTGCTCGACCACATGGTTATTGGTAATAATGTAGCCATCCTGACTGACAATCACGCCAGACCCTGTTCCTTGTTGAGGAGGCAATTCATCGGGTTGAAACCGCCGTTCGAATTCTTCTCCAAAAAAGCGACGAAAGAACGGGTCATCAAAAAATGGCGATCGCATAGGTGCGCGACTCTCGGCTTTGACCATGGTTGAAATATTCACCACGGCCGGGCGAGCCATCTTCGCGACCTGCGTGAAGGAGGCATTCTGAAGAGCAGCGCCCTGCTGCCCAACCAGGAGCGCTCCGGACAGTAATGGCGCTTGGGCCAAACCTGATGCGGCCGGTTTTTCAGCCTGAGCCTGGAGGAATTCTGCTGATAGCAGGCTCAAATCAGATGCCAATCCAACGCCTAACACCATTACCAGGATCAAGATACCTATCCCGATGAAAACCAGGAAGCCGCCGTTTCTTGTCTTTAAGGATGTATTGAAAAGACTGAGACGCATACATCACCCTCCCTCTTCTCCGAATTCTTGCAAAGCCGATTCAACATTTTCTCTTATGCAAAACCGTCCCTCATTTTTAGATAAAATCAGAAGATCTCCGAGTCAAGGGAATGGCACAAGATATTTCGTCGTCACCCCTTTATTTCAACTTTCATGTTTGGCCTGACTGGCATCATCCGAAAATTTTCACGGGATCAGGAATGACCTCGCCACATTCCCGACACACAAAATTCCCTGAGGGCAGGCCTTTGGCATTGAAATGAGAATCAACCATCCGTTGATGAACGCACACCTTCAGTTTCTTGTGTTTCGATTTTTCATGTGTTTCATTGACCGCCATACCATGTAACAATCCGCTTTTATTGGTATTCATAGATAGTCCTCCTTACGAAATGTCTTCGTCATTTGATAAGAATCACCCCCTTCAGCTTTCTCACTCAATTGTTCGTTCCCGAACATCTGACTCCCGCAATTAAGACACATAGGCATGATCATCAGAACCAACACCCAAACGATCCCGTTCAAAGAACGTGGCGCATAATTCTTGAAGAGATCGCAGGGGAAATGGCTTGAACGCAAAGCCTTGCGCACCTTTCTTGACGAGTTTCCGAAGGGCCCGTTCATCGAAACCACCGGACATGACCACAACCGGCATCTGACACCCTAACCACCGCACCTCATCCAACATGGTCGGTCCATCCATTACCGGCATATCGACATCCAACAAAATACCGTCCACAATTTGGCGGTCTAAGACATGCAATCCTTCACGACCATTTGACGCCAGAATTACGTTATAGCCCCACACGTTGAGAGCAGTCTTAAGCATCTCTGCGACAGAAGAATCATCATCGACAATGAGAAGGGTAAGACAACCTGCCCCTTTGGCTGACTGGTCAGAATTTTAGTTGGGCCTCCCGAATGTCATTCTCAGGAGATAGCCTCGTCCGGCTGGCTGGTTGGAAGAGGAAGAGAGAAGATTCATCATGTCCTACTTGGGTGAAGCCCTTGATCAAGGTCAAATATGAATGGTGAGATAATGGGGGAAGAATGGACAAGAATACAAAAGGAGGAGCAAGAGGAGAACTAGGAAATTCCCTAGTTTTTTCTCATAAAACTATTCACTCAGTAAGAAAAGGCAATGGAAGAAGAGCCGGTTTCACGAAGGGCGTGCAACAATAACATCCTCATAGACAGATCGCTGCAATGGCATCCGGCGGAAAAAGGAGATGAGACCTTAGGCCCCTTGCATCTCACCTGCCACCCTGCAATTTTCTGAAAAACCTTCTTTGTTGAGGCAATTGCAAACCACACGCCTATCTTGAACTTACAGGATTCTACCACCATTTTATAATCTAAAGACGTGAAAGAATTTTTTTTCACGAAGTTCCGCCGTAGATCACCCCCAAATGCAAAGAAGGCCAGAAATACTTGAGTCACTCACACACGTCCACCCCATTTGGCGAAAAAGCCCATCCACCGTTTTTAAGAGTAAAATCTGCCGGCCAAAATGCCCTGATTGATCACAACTTCTGGAACCGGCGTCTTGCCTATTGTTCCATTTCTCACCCTATCTTGACTTTTTTTCAGAAGCGATTATTAAATAAATCATGGAAGCAATGGGCTTATGGTTATCACAAATATACGCGTGAAAGGAGGTGAATGTTATGGGTGACATTGTGGAAGGCCTAATGGCCGTCATGGGATTGACGGCGGGTCTGCTAGTTAGTGTCGCAACCCTCGTGACTGGAAATGCTCAAAATGCAGGGGGTTATGATTCTCATCATGCCCCCTGTACCAATCACCCCGGTGACGAGCGTATGGCTGCGTAAGCGAATGAGACACTTATCTGCGTTACAGCGAACCGCAGGGGGAATGTTTCTCCTGTTCCTGGAGTAACTCAGAAAGGAGGATTTCATCATGAAAAAGATTCTGATGATCGCAACAATAGTCATGATTGTGGTGGGGATCGGATCGCTCGCCTTGGGAAGCCCCGCAATGCTTCCGAAGCATCCCGGCTATCCGATGGGTGAGTTCAAGGACCCGGTCCTGGGGATGCCAACGGCCAATGACCCGGGACAACGAGCCCCATCCCATGAGGAAGCCTTAAAACAAGCGGCGGGGTTTCATGATGCTCAGGCAGTGAACACCCCCAAAGAAATTCGTCCGAACATCGTCCATGACTCCATAAAGTCAAAGAAGCCATCTTCCCCGATGACACCAGAAAAAGGCTAAGGTCATTGTGGGACACAGCTAGAAACCTTGTCACGTATAATCCGACAGGGACAGGAGAAAATTTCCAAAGAGGGGATCGCAAGATCCCCTCTTTTTTTTGCGAGCACGTACTTGACAAATTCGCTTATGGAATTATTTTTAATTTTGAACAACGTGAAAACAATAGC
>JAOUNC010000170.1 GCA_029881175.1 Nitrospirota bacterium
TTTCGCGGCATGAGCGGCCGAAAAATAGCAGTCATGATCACGTATTTAGTTAGTAGGAATCACAGTTCCAATCGTAGCCCCCCATACCCCGGCACATCAGACATGACACCAACCCATTTATACACAATCGGTAGCACTGCCACATTGCGCAAATGTTCCTGACCCTCTAGCTCCAGAGGTACACCACTGGTCCATGCCTCAATCGGCACCCCGCTACCTGATTCGATTAGTTGACAAAAACATCCAGCCATTTCAACGATCTTCGAAATTACCAAGGAACAAGAAACCTTGAAAATTACAAAGACTTCTTAACCACGTAGCGAACATGTTCCTTGCCCTTAAAATCTGCGTCTTGTGTCCATAAAACAGCTTGATAGGCTCGTGCGGTGGCATAGATCACACTATCAGCTAAAGGCAAAGACTGAGCAACACTTAGATTTGCGGCAGCCATCGCTAGCTCAGTAGTCAAATCAATGACTTGCCCTTGTTTCATGGCTGCAATAGCCAAGAGAGCCTCATGTTCTCCTCGCTGTTGAAGAATACGCTTAAAGACCTCAAAGATCGATAACGATGGAACAATCAATTGAGAAGGATCTTGGAGGGGCTTGGAAAAGAATGTCGCATTCGGACCATCCGCAAAAAATTCCAACCAACCCGAAGAATCGACAACATTCATAGACGATCCTTCTCCCGAGCAACACTCGTGTCCAGTCCCTTTAAAAACCCGCGCATCTGTTTCATTGGACGAATGGGAATCAATTCAATGCGATTTTCATACATTAAGGTCTGCACCTTTTGACCGGGGACAAGCGCAAGTTTTTCCCGAATATGCCGGGGAATGACCACTTGAAACTTTGGGGAAATCGTGACAGTTTCCATAATTCCTCCTTGAGATCATCTTTATCGATCAGTCCATCGTATGACGCATACCTTATCGATGGAATTGACTGTCGTCAACACATCATCTTTTTAAACATTTAGAAATAGATAACCCTCTTGACCCATTGGAGAAGCTTGTCTGTTCCCCTGAAAAATTTCGCGACACCACAAACAATCCAAGCAATTGTTTCATTATTTTTGGCACATAAAGGAAAGTAAACTCAGAAGACTATCGCGGGGGAAGACGATCGCTAAACGTCAATTCGGCAATCGCCGATTTATCGAGTTCGCCTTTGCCGCATGCCACAAGCCGCTGATATTGCTTCCATGTCGCGTTGGCCAGAGGTAAGGATAGCCCAACAGATTCGGCCATGGCACAGGCAATCCCGGAATCTTTCGCGGCATGAGCGGCCGAAAAATAGCATTCATGATCACGGTTTTGCATATCAGCTCCGTCGGTTGCTAACACACGTGACGCCGCGCCAGTCTGACTAAAGACTTCCTGCAACATCCCCAGATCCAAACCAAGTGCCGCGCCAAGCCCTAGGCCTTCCGCCAGACCTGCCGTATTAATATTCATCACCATATTGACCAAGGCCTTCACCTTGGCGGCTTCCCCGGCTTGGCCAATATAACGAAGCTTCGCACTCAGCATTTCGAGAATCGGTTTGGCTCGCTCAAAACTTTCTTGTTTCCCACCACACATCAAATATAAGGTGCCCTCACGCGCTTGAGGAATACTGCTCGCCATACAGGCTTCAAGGGATTGCCCCCCCTGCTGTTCTACCAGGGCCTCGACCTCCCCATGCACGTCAGGCGAGACCGTCGCACAATTCACAAACACCCGTCCTTTGGCATTGGCCAATAAACTCGCAGGATCATCGGGAGCAAAAATCCCTCGCATCGCTGAATCGTCTGTGACGACTGTAAAGACCACCGTGGCCAATTCGGCCACCCTGGAGGGACTCGTGGCACATTCAGACCCTAATTCTTCAGCCAATCCTGACGCTCGCTCTAAATCAACATCGTAAACGGCTATGACCCGACTACCCACATCTTTCAACCGCCGCGCCATGTTGGCACCCATGCGCCCAACCCCGACAAATCCTATTTGTTCAGTTCGTGTACTCACTGTCTCCTCCATCTTGTCCTAGAGATTACGCAACGAAATCTCGATACCGATGACTCAGCACCAGCAATTCCTTTCCTACCTCAGTCTGTTCCCCTTGATCCCAGGGAAATCGCAGTTGAGCCTTACTGTACCGAAGGCTCTAAAACTTCACAACCAACAAGCAAAGGGGTCATAAACGATGAAACTCATACAGGAGGATTCACACAAAAAGGTGGTCAACCTGCTGAACTAGAAAAAACAGGAGCATCTGTGAGTTCAATGGGTCGCTGCAACACATGCCTGAAATTTCTCCGCAGGTGTTTCGTATTCTAATGTTTTTCTCGGGCGTTCGTTCAACTGCCGAGCCACCTTATTCAGCTGAGCTTGTGTATACCTAGATAAATCGATTCCTTTTGGCAAGTACTGCCGAAGCAACCGGTTCCTATTCTCATTGGAGCCCCGCTGCCACGGGCTCTTGGGATCACAAAAGTACACCGCAATATCGGTCGTGAGCGTGAACTGGCGATGATTGGCCATCTCGGTGCCTCGATCCCAGGTCAAGGATTGATACAGCTCGGTCGGTAATTGTTGAGCATGCTTCGTGAGGGCCGCCGCCACGGTTTCCGCATTCTTCTGTTCTGTTTTGACCAACATGACATACCGCGTCTGGCGTTCGACTAATGTCGCAATAGAGCTGTTATGAGTGCCGGCAATGAGGTCGCCTTCCCAATGACCGGGGACCGCACGATCTTTGGCAGAGGCGGGCCGGTCCTTAATCGAGACGGCATTCGTGATTGTCCCCAGTCCTTGTCCCTTCAGACTCGCATGCTTCGAGCGGCGCATGGCCCGTTTGGTTCTGAGGCAAGCCTGCAGCTCCTTTTTCAAGACGCCTCTGGCCTGAATCTACAGACTACGATAGATCGTTTCGTGGGACACGCGGGCTCGCTCTTGAGAAGGATATGTTCGCTTCAACCAGCCGGCGCTTTGCTGGGGCGACCACTGCTGTTGCAGCTTAGCCGCGTCGCCCTTCGCTAATGAACGATGCGGAGCCAGCTTACACTGTTTGGGCCGGTGCGCTCGATCCCAGGTCGCTTGGTCTGCCGCCGCCGCGCGATAGCCATCATAGCCCCCATTGCGATGGATTTCACGACTGATCGTAGAGGGAGGGCACTCCAATCGACGAGCAATGCAGCGCATGGACTGCTGGCCGGCTATCCCACGGGAAATCTCTTCGCGTTCCGACAGGCTCAAGGCTACTCGTGAGCGTGTTCTCGTGGGAGGGCGAATCCCACCGCTCGGCTGAAGAAGAGAATAAATCGAGGAGGACTCTCTCTCAAAGAGGCGGCCAATTGATCTCATGGATTCGCCACGCTGCCAGCGATCCCAAATGTCTGCTCGTTGTTCAGCACTAAAATATAGTATTTTAACTTTCAACTAAGACAATTCAAACTCCCTCGCCCTTCCAGGGAGAGGGTTGGGGTGAGGGTGAAGGCTCATCGAATAGTTAACCCACTATAGATGCGGGTTCGGTGTTTCATCGTCACTCTCCATCTCCATAGGGTAGGATAAAGTGTTACGTTGATCAATTGAACTCACAGCCGAAAGCGGACATTCCGATGACTTCATATAGTTAACTGTATTCATTCGATCATGAATATGGATATTTCTGGCCCGTCTCTTCAGACCATTTATCTACCCTTCTTATCATTCCAAACCCGGTCTTTCCAACCAAGTATTTCCAACAAATTTTTCAACTTCGAATCCAGCCTCGAGCTTTGTAAACAGAGGAGTTCTTCGGCTCCGCCTGGCCCGTAACTTTTCCAATTAAATTCCCGATTCAATTCTGCCGGCTGGTGAGCACAAATACCGGACTTTTTCTTGAAAAATAAATGGTGCTATCCTTTCGTCATCCCTGATGGTATACATTTTGGGCGGCTCTCCACTATGCAGATCATAAACGTGAACTTCCAGAGGTCAAACGCGATGATATATTTCACTTTGAGAACTCTCTGTCTGTTGTTCCTGCTGGTATTCCCCACAACATCAATGGGGCAGGAGGTGGACTGGAAGCCTACCGTCGGCGAGGCCGTGGGCACTTTGCAGCAGTATCTTCGCTTCAATACGACCAATCCGCCGGGCGATGTCACCGGGGCCGCCGACTTCCTTCAGGATATTTTTGAGAGAGAGGGGATCACGGTCAAGCGGTACGAAGCGGCACCGGGAAAGATCAATCTATCGGCCAGGCTCAAGGGCACGGGCGACGGCAAGCCTATTCTGCTGCTCCATCATATGGATGTGGTGCCTGCCGATGCGAGTCGCTGGGATTCCGTCGATCCCTTTGGCGGCGAGATCAAAGACGGCCACATCTGGGGACGGGGCGCAATCGACATGAAAGGCACGGGTGTGCTTCAACTGTACGCTTTTCTGACGCTCGCGCGGCAAAAGGTCCCTCTGAACCGCGATGTGATTTTCATGGCGGTGAACGACGAAGAAATTGGCGGGACGATGGGCACCCGCTACATGCTCGACCACCATTACGACGAACTCGATCCGGAGTATATCCTCGACGAGGGTGGAATTGGGAGTCGCGAGATTTTCGTGAACGGGAAACTGGTCTTCGGCATTTCCGTTGCGGAGAAGCGGGCGCTCTGGCTCCGACTGACCGCTCGCGGCATTGCCGGACATGGCTCTCAACCGCATGCTCAAAATCCGAATGACAAGCTCATGCATGCGCTCAATAGGCTTTTCAGCCAGCCGTTTCCGACCGTCCCCAATCCGGTCCTTGACGCGCTCGTTTCCCGGCTCGGCCCACTTTCGCCCAATCAGTTCACGAACGCTATTCGGCAGACGACGGTCTCGCTCACCTCGCTTCGGTCGGGTGTGGGCGATCCTCCCAAAGCGAATGTGATTCCGTCGCTGGCTGTGGCAACCCTGGACACGAGATTGCTGCCAGGCATGGACGCCGAAGCCTTTCTAGTGGAAGTGAAGTCCAGACTCGGCGATGAGATCGACGTTGAGGTGATTCACCCCGCGAGCCAGTCCGTCGTGACGCCGCATGACACCGCGATGTTTCGCGCACTATCCAGCGCCATCACCCGTCACCATCCCGACGCAACCGTTGTGCCAATGATTATTCCTTACGGAACCGATTCGAGGATGTTTCGTCTGCGCGGGGCCAAATGCTATGGCATTCTCCCCCTGGTGCTCAGCGCTGAACTCATTGCCTCCATCCACGGTGACGCTGAGCGGATCCCTGTCGACCAATTCGAGACGGGAATCCGCATCTACTACGAGAGTCTAGTTGAAGTCGCGACCCGCTAGCTGTTGGGTTCTCTATCCGAATCATTTCCTCCAAATCTCTTGTATCGCTAAGAACCGGATTCCTTAGCCGAATCACCGGGCGCAGTATCCAGACGTTTCCCTTTTAGGCTCCTGCCTGACCAATCCTAGGAGTCCTGTCATTTCCTTTCGGACAAGACATGGATACACGACACCATCCGGCTAGGACAGTATTCCGGGTAAGGGCTTAGACCGTTTTCGTGGGTCAGGATACCTGGCCCTGTTAAGAATTTTTTCGTGATACAGTAAAATGGAAAATGTTAAAAAAAATGGAACGATAATCCGAACAAGCCTCTCACCTGAGGAGCCTCCTCCATGCCCCCACCCCACCCTTCCCTGACTCAAGAAGAACGCCGGCTCGAAGAAGCTAAAAAGCGCACCGTGCATTGGAAGCGATGGGGTCCCTACCTCAGCGAGCGTCAGTGGGGCACGGTGCGTGAAGACTACAGCCCGCATGGGACGGCTTGGGAATATTTCCCCCATGATCATGCCCGTTCACGGGCCTACCGGTGGGGAGAGGACGGCATCGGTGGGATCTGTGACCGACACCAACTCATCTGTTTTGCTCTGGCCTTATGGAACGGGAACGATCCGATCCTGAAGGAACGGTTGTTCGGTCTGACCGGCAACGAAGGGAATCATGGAGAAGACGTCAAGGAATATTACTTTTACCTCGATTCCACCCCAACCCATTCCTACATGAAGTTTCTCTATAAATATCCACAACAGGAATTTCCCTATGCCCGCTTGGTGGCAGAAAATCGGAACCGAGGCAAACAGGACTGGGAATTTGAACTGATGAACACCGGCGTGTTTGACGACAACCGGTACTTCGACGTGTTTATCGAATATGCCAAAGCCACCCACGATGATATGTTGATTCGGATCACCGCACATAATCGGGGACCTGACTCCGTTGAATTACATCTCTTGCCGACGATCTGGTTCCGCAATACCTGGTCCTGGACGCCGCAGGCTCCCCGTCCCACGCTCAAC
>JAOUNC010000171.1 GCA_029881175.1 Nitrospirota bacterium
GGACGGCCATTGTTCCGAGACCTTGAGGCTTGGTGTCGCTCATAACGTCTCTCCTGTCATTAGGAAAATTGGAATAGTACAAATCCTTTGGTAAGTGGGCGGAAAATACCAAAGGAGTTCACGAAGGGTCAATCAATAGTCACGCAAATAGGTATCCGCTTCACGAGTTTGATCTGCTTTATGTGAGAAAAGTTCGCACCAAACATGACCATTTCTTGCGTCGGGTGGGAAGGAAAACAAGACCAGCCAAAAAATATTCTACTCTATAAAGTCGCTCCTCGATCCTAAAACGTACATCGGTATATTTTCAAAACCAGCTATCCACCTCATCGTCCAACTCAGCCCTGCAGGTTTTCAGTTGTTGGTTATACCACATGGCACGCATCTTCACTTTCTTGGCGACGTTTTTCAGCCAAGGCTTTTCTTGATAGGTTTTTCTTGCGTACCCGCCCCGACCTTCATGATAGGCTAAATATTGACCATAAGCATCCCACTTGGAAAGCTTCAATCTTTTCTGAGTTCCATGAGTGTACCAGCCAATAAAATCAATAGCGTCTTCGAAATTATCCCGATCAGCGCCAGAGTTATTGGTTTGGCTTTGATATTCTTCCCACACCGGATCCTGCGCTTGCGCATACCCATACGCGGAAGAATCCCGTGGCAAAGGAATAAGACCTAAAAACCAGGGACGTGCTGGCTGCGCGTCATCGACAAACCGGGATTCCTGGCGCATGATGGCCATCGTCACATGCATGGGTGTCCCCCACTTCCGCTGTGCCTCCCTGGCGGCTTCATACCAATCAGTTTCACCCCAAAAAATATCACAGATATTATCGACTTTACGAGGTTGGTAGGTGCTACAACCCGACAGCACAAGGAAAAGACTGATTGCGGTGATTCTTATGACATTCATGCTCAAGATTAAAAAACTTCTCGTTTCCTCGCAAGACATGGCGTGTAATCATATCAAACGATTCAATGGCACCGCCCACTCACCATACGTTCATCCATACTAGGAACCTGCCCACCACCTGAAGGTCGGCAAACCGGGCTGACGCGCAAAGCAGATAGTACTTCCATTTTCAAGGAAGACATTTCAAAGCCCCTCGCCCGTGAGGGGTTTGTTCCATCCGTTGAGCCTGGCCCTGCAAACGTAGGCAGGAGGGATCCATCCAAGATCCGTCATCCCCGAAAGTCGTTATCGGGGATCCATCTTCCTTCCCGCATTGGCATCCTTATCCATTCGACAAATTCTATCCTGAGCCAGGCCGAAGGGTTCAGGACAAGGGCCGGCGAAGGATCTGTGCCCAGCCGCAAACGCGAATCGACACGCGACGCCCCCTCCGTCATTCCTGCATGCTGGAGCCTGCCCCTGCAAGTCGTTGGGCAGGGGGCAGGAATCCATTTTCGCGCCCAGGTCATTCCCCCCACCTACAGATCTGTCAACCTGAAAACGGCAGTTGCTGAGATGAAACACCGCCCATGCTCCGACCCTTCGACCAGCTCAGGGTCAGCACGAACGGTCTTTGAAGTACTCACCCAATTGGTGAAGTATCCGTTCGCCCCGAGCAGCCTGCGGAGCGGGCGTGTCGAAGGTTTGCGTCAGCACAATTGAATGTGGTTGACCGGGGTGAAACGGTGAATGATCGGTCTCGAAGCGCGCTTATCGTATGGTTCGTCTCGAAGAGCGGAACCTTTGTGTTTGGTCACTTTTTCCTCCACACAAAGGTGCGACCCTATGGGATGCGCCAAGCAAAAGCTCGACCGCCTGGCCGAGACCCGGCAACAATCAAAACCTCACATCACCTCCGACATTCGTCATCAGACACCCCCCCCCTTCTAAAGACCAAAAGTGAGTTGACTTATATGCATGGATAGGGCATATTCATGCATATGAGAACGACCTTAAATATTGACGATGAACTTCTCGAAAGAGCTTCGAAACTAACCGGCATTGAAGAAAAAACTTCATTAGTTCGATTAGGGCTTGAAGCACTCATTTCGAAAGAGGCTGCATACCGTCTGGCTCAACTTGGAGGGTCAGAAAAGCAACTCAAACTGCCTCCGCGACGGCGATCCATCGCCAAGCCATGATACTGGTTGACACTTCTGTTTGGGTCAATCATCTCAGAACAGGAAGTCCCCGTCTGGCATCTTTCCTTCAAGAAAGTTTGGTCCTAACCCATTCGTTTGTCATTGGAGAACTGGCGTGCGGCATGTTAAAAAATCGTTTAGAAATCTTAGCGCTCCTCCAAGCCCTGCCCAAGGCGCAAGAAGCCGACGATCACGAAGTCCTTCACCTCCTTGAATCGCAGAAATTATATGGAGTCGGACTGGGATGGGTTGACAGTCATCTCCTAGCTTCCGCGCAGCTGACAGGTTGCGGTTTGTGGACTACTGATGGCGCCCTTCAAAAAGCAGCGCTCAAACTACATCTTCAAGTCTACAATTAAACACCGTTCTTCAATTCCACCTCCCCTGCTCCATCATCCCCAACAGTCGTTGAGCCTGCCCCTGCAATCGCAGGCAGGGGGGATCATTCCGAGATCCGTCATCCCCGACAGTCGTTATCGGGGATCCATCTTCCTTCCCGCATTGGCATCCTGAGTCTCAGCGAAGGATCTGTGCCCAGCCGCAAACGCGCATCGACACGCGACGCCCCCTCCGTCATTCCTGCATGCTTCTGGCAGGAATCCATCTTCTCTTCCCCTCCCCCCTCCGACAAACCTGTCTGAACAATAATTCTGTACGTTATTCAATAGGTTGGCTAGCATAGCCGCGGGCTCGTTGATGAACCGGATTCGCACCTGAACATGACAACTTAACCGAATGGGCCCGGGTAAAAAGATAAGTTTGTGGGGTCAGGCATGAGTATTGACTTATTGAGCCTTTTATCTCGCGGGGAGAGATGCAAGCGACCCTCCAAACTAGCCCTCCTCCGGTGCCTTCCGAAAAGATGAGCGCAGAAATTTACCATCGCACATCTTCCTTGCCTTCGTCGCGCTAGGAGCCCCCCTCCCCTGTTTGCATTTGGATGGCTTCGGATTGGAGAGGGAGGGACTTTTTCTTTTCGGTTTGCTCCGGTCTCAGTTGGGTGCAGGAGTGAAGATGGATCCCCGATAGAAAATGTCGGGGATGACAGAGGAGGAGAAAGTGGTTGCTCGATGAAAGAGGGCGTCGAGGACGTATGTGGGGTCATATGTGGGGTCAGGCATGAGTATTTATGTGGGGTCAGGCATAAGTACTGACTTATAGTTGTATCAGGGCTTGCATTCACACATACTCCCCGAAACTCTTTCCACATTCCTGCATGTTCAGAATGACTCACTTTTCTCTGGGGGTTCTAGTAGTGTGGGAAGGTTCTGCAAAGCGAAGATGGATCCCCGCCAACAACTTGCGGGGATGACGGAGGGAGTGATGGATGTCCCATGACTACCGTCGGCATGCCAGAGAGGAGGAGGATGGTGATGAGGAATGAAGAGCAGATGAGGGAGCGCCCAAGTGATCGTTTTGCCCAATCCTGATTTAGCCCAATTTTTCTTTTCGTGTCATGGCTTTTATTGCCGTTTATCTCTTCAACGCCTGGACTCTCGTCTAATGACGTTCTGCGAACACTACGGCAAACGGCCCCCGGTATAATGAGTCCATTTTGACAGGATCAGATCTCCACCATAAACTAGTCTACATCTAGTCTAAATTTGGAGATATTCGCAATGCCTGAAATTGGAGTGTATGAGGCCAAAACTCACTTACCCAAGTTGCTTGAGCGGATCCAAAAGGGAGAACGCTTTACCATCACCAAACATGGCCATCCAGTAGCCGAACTTATACCCGTGACCCGAAAGGATCCCGAAGCCGTTCGCCAAACCATCAAGGGTATCCGTTCTTACCGGGAAACTCTTCGAAAAAGAGGTATCACCACCCAAGTCCTTCTCGAAAAAAATGAAACACTCCGTGACTTGGCTCACCTCGGACATCGTCACTGATGCCGTTTATCCTGGACAGTTCGGTGGCATTGGCCTGGATCCTTCCCGATGAAACCAATCCCACCCTTGATCACCTCTGTGATCGCCTGACCGATGATATCTCATTTGTTCCACCTGTTTGGCCATTAGAGGTTGCAACGTCTTACTCGTTGCGGTCAAGCGAGACCGACTCACAGCTAAAGATGTGAGTCAACTGATCGCAGAACTGCGTGCATTACCTTTGGAAATTTATGCTTCCTCTACTGAACGAGCCATGGAAGAAACTTTGGCCCTAGCCAAGAAGTACGACTTACCCACCTACGACGCCTCGTATCTAGAGTTAGCCAAACGACGTGATCTGCCATTAGCGACACTTGATACCAAGTTGCGCAAGGCTTGTGTGTCAGCCAAAATTCCAATCCTTCCAACGTAACCCCCATTGTCATCCATTCCACTTTGCAGGTCGTTACGTTGGTACCCACCACGGAGAGAATTTAGAAAGGCCGCTGAAAGATGTTGGAGACTTTGAATACTTCTGGGAATATCGGTAAGGTATCTCTTATTTTAGTGAACGCAGGAGATGTCATGTGAACCTTTTTCTGAACGTGGAGATGATATGAAGAATCTTAGCCCGCTTGCAGGACAAGTCCCCGAGCTTTCTATGCTCGCCAACATACCCAGATTAGTCACCGCCTATTACACGGGTCAGCCGGACCCTTCGGTGCCCGAACAACGAGTGGCTTTCGGAACATCGGGACACCGCGGATCCTCGTTGAAAAATTCATTTAATGAAGCGCATATCCTGGCGACCACGCAGGCTATCTGTCTCTATCGTCAGCAACAGCGTATCGATGGGCCTCTCTTTTTAGGGATGGATACGCATGCGCTTTCAGAGCCTGCATTAGCGAGTACGCTTGAAGTGTTGGCCGCGAATGGTGTGGACGTGATGGTAGACCGCGACAACGGCTACACCCCCACCCCCGTCATTTCCCATGCGATCCTGACCTATAATCGAGGTCGAAAGACGGGCTTGGCCGATGGCATCGTCATCACGCCCTCGCACAATCCACCTGAAGACGGTGGATTCAAATACAACCCACCACATGGCGGACCGGCCGATGGCGATGTGACCACCTGGATCGAGAAGCAGGCGAACGCATTTCTAACTGATGACCTGCGCGGAGTGAAACGCATTGCGTATGAGAAGGCGCGCCGAGTTTCGACCACGCACCAGCATGACTACGTGGGCGCGTATGTTGGAGATTTGGGCAACGTGATCGACATGGAGGCGATCCGCGATGCGAAACTGTCCATTGGAGTCGATCCCCTTGGCGGAGCGGGAGTGGCCTATTGGGGACCCATCACTGAGCGGTATGGATTTCCGGTGACAGTCGTGCATGAAGGAGTGGACCCGACGTTTCGCTTCATGAATCTGGACTGGGATGGGAAGATTCGCATGGACTGCTCCTCTCCCTACGCCATGGCCGGACTCATTGCCTTGAAGGATCGTTTCGATATTGCCTTCGCCAATGATACCGACCACGACCGGCATGGGATTGTCACGCGGAGCGCAGGGCTGATGAATCCCAATCACTATCTGGCCGTGGCCATTTCGTATCTTTTTACCCAACGCTCGGGCTGGCGGCAGGATGCGGCGGTCGGAAAGACCGTGGTGAGTAGCAGTATGATTGATCGGGTGGCCTCCAAATTGGGGCGACGTCTCGTGGAGGTGCCGGTCGGCTTTAAATGGTTTGTGGATGGGTTGATTGACGGGTCCGTCGGGTTCGGTGGCGAAGAAAGTGCCGGCGCATCCTTTCTTCGTCGTGACGGCACCGTGTGGACGACCGACAAAGACGGCATCATTCTAGACCTGTTGGCAGCCGAGATGATGGCTAAAACCGGACGTGATCCTGGCCAACTTTATCTCGACCTGACAAAGGAATTGGGAGTTCCGGTCTACGAACGCATTGATGCTCCGGCCACGCCCGCGCAGAAGGCGATTCTCAAGAAACTTGCGCCAGAGCAGATTCAGGCATCCGAGTTAGCGGGGGAAAATATTACGGGTATTCTAACCTCAGCCCCTGGCAACAACAGTGCCATTGGCGGGCTAAAAGTGATGACGGAGAACGGATGGTTTGCCGCTCGTCCTTCTGGCACCGAAGATGTTTATAAGATTTACGCAGAGAGCTTTCGAGGGGACACACATCTCAAACAAATCCAGGAGGAAGCGCAGGCCCTTATCACGAAGGTCTTAGACTCGGCGTCGTAGGTGACGCCATAAAGCCGAGTCTACCCCAATAGCTTGGTTTCGTATGAATTTCATTCATTGTCCTTCTCCAGTCGCCCTTTG
>JAOUNC010000172.1 GCA_029881175.1 Nitrospirota bacterium
AAACGGAACAAGCCACGGTCATCATTCGAAACCAAACACTGCAAGTCTTGAAAGGGCATCAGGAAAAAGCGAACTTTTGTATAACGGCTGATAGCCAAAGCTGGTTGGGATTTTTAGCCAAAGAACACAATCTGGTCTGGGCCTTGCTCACACGGAAAATTCGAATTCAAGGTTCCTTGAAGTTTTTCAAGACCTTTGCCCGTTGTTTTCTTAACTAAGATAATCGAGGCAACGGGCAGGCAGTTTCCGATTTGACGTATATTGAGAAATCATGGGGCCTAAATTCTACTGTCAGTAGCTACGCTCATCCATGGCGTGGAATTTTGGAAAGGATTGACAAATTCCTGGAAACCTTCGACAATCGTCGCATCCACCTTGCACTGGTTTCACAGCAGGTGTGAGAAAAGAAAAAGACACATTTTTTTGAAAGCACATACCTCATGGGGAATTCCTACCAAGGTCGACCAAAATTACGACGACTCCAAAAACCGGCAGTCGATAAGCCGGTTGACCAGATTCTCAAAGAACTCCGCCCCAAGCCTTCCCCCTCCAGCAACAGCAGCTATCGGGAACAGTCACTCAAGATTCACGGGCTGATCTGCGCGAAATGCGCCAGAGAGTTCGACGTGAAGACACGGCATCTGTTGACGGTGCACCATAAAGACGGGAATCACCACCACAATCCCCCTGACGGGTCAAACTGGGAAAACCTGTGCATCTACTGCCACGATGATGAACACAGCCGTGGCCTCCTTGGTGATTATCTGCGGAAGGCCAAAGAAGACAAGGCTTAGGGATTCTGGCACAATCCTTCAACGGAACAAGACCCATCTATTACGTTCGAACATATTTATTGGAAGGCAGATAATTCTATGCTGAGAAAAAAATCACTCATGGGGATGCATGGCATCTATGTGGTCGTTGAAGATGTGGGACCGGAACTAAAGGGAGTAGTGACCAGAAGTGCATTACGAAAACGCGTGGAGATGCAACTACGAACTGCAGGGATTCGCATCGTCAAGGAACTGGAAGCAGCCAAATTGCCCGGTGAGCCCTATTTATATCTCAATATTGCCGCTCTACCATTGGGCCCCAAGCGCTACGCCTGCCGGATCGACCTGGAAATCCATCAATTGGTGGCCCTCGTACACCACTCCGCCAGCGGACATGCCAGCACCTGGGAACAAGGCGTGGTGACGACCGGTGGAGTCCAAACCATTTACGACAATGTCGACGAACTCGTCTTCGATTTCATTTGCGATTATCTGGCGATGAACCCCGAGGGGTAACACGTCGACCTAATCCTGCACGGAACTCACGCCACACGTTCTGGATAACCGAGAAAACCAATCCGTCTCCAGGATTCCACAGAGAAATTCATGAAGCTGCTGCCTCAGGGGTGTCCTTATGTGATTGTGATGAAGATTTGACGTCAGTGCGCCAATCATGAGAAAAAGACCTTTGTCCATATATTTAGCCTCAAAGGAGAACACTCATGGCGAAAGCGCGAGCCCGTCACATTTTGGTTTCCACAGAAGAAGCCTGCAACAACTTGAAAACACAAATTGAAGGTGGTGAAGATTTTGCCGCCGTCGCCAAAGAACATTCCACATGCCCCTCAGGCAAGCAAGGTGGAGACTTGGGCGAATTTGGTCCAGGCCAAATGGTCAAAGAATTTGATACCGTCGTGTTTAGCGGCGAACTCGGTAAGGTCCATGGTCCTGTGAAAACCCAGTTCGGGTATCATCTGCTTGAAATCACTAGCCGCACTCCATAAATCATAGGAAAAGGGCATAGTCTCATGGCTATGCCCTTCTCCAACTCCCCATTCTGTTCGAACCCATCATCCGCTTTCCCCAGTCTCATTCTGCCCTCACATCCCTCCAACAACAGTAAGGGCAACACATGTGCTCGAATGGCATGAGATACAAAAATGTTTGGCAGCCAGATTCCCCTTGAGGTAGACTTCTGTACTTCAATAGAACCACTTGAAACACCATCACCTTTTCTCATGATGCCACGCGAACTCCAATCACCAAAATCAACGCAATTCAAACAACTCCTTTTGTCCTCACAACTTGAATTTATTTGTGAGGCTCATAATGGTATCAGCGCCAAGATTGTGGAAGAGGCGGGCTTCCCCGGCATCTGGGCGAGCGGTCTTTCCATCTCAGCACAATTTGGCGTACGCGATAATAACGAAGCGAGTTGGACGCAGGTCTTGGACAATCTGGAATTTATGTCTGACGCCACCCACATTCCAATTTTGCTTGATGGCGACACGGGCTATGGCAATTTCAATAATATGCAGCGCCTGATTCGAAAATTGGAACAACGCCACATTGCGGCGGTTTGTATTGAAGACAAACAGTTTCCCAAGACCAACAGCTTTCTCAAGGGAGATACCCAACCCCTCGCTGACATGGATGAGTTTTGCGGAAAAATCAAAGCCGGCAAAGATGCGCAGTCTGACCCGGATTTTTGCATCATCGCCCGCGTCGAAGCGTTCATTTGCGGATGGGGGCTGGCCGAGGCCTTGCGACGAGCCGAAGCCTATCACCAAGCTGGTGCAGACGGCATTTTAATTCACAGCGCGTTAGCCGTACCAGATGAAATCTTGGCCTTCAAACGTGAATGGGCAAACCGGTGCCCGGTGGTCATCGTTCCGACCAAATACTATGCCACTCCTACAGATGTCTTCCGCCAACATGGTTTCTCACTGGTCATTTGGGCCAATCATATGCTCCGCTCAGCCATTGCTACCATGCAAACTACCGCGCGAACCTTGAAGAAACAAGAAAACCTTTTATCGATTGAAGATCACATCGTGCCGGTGGCTGAAGTCTTCCGTCTGCAAGGTGCAGCGGAACTCATGGAAGCCGAGCAACGCTACCTTCCGAAAACATCCGATCACGCTTCAGCGATTGTCCTTGCCGCCTCTCGTGGAGATGAGCTGGGTGAACTGACGGAAGATAAACCCAAGACCATGGTCTCTATTCGAGGTGTTCCGATTTTATCGCATATTGTGGATGCTTATAATGCTGTAGGCATTAAAAACATTACGGTGGTCCGCGGGTATAAAAAAGAGGCCGTCAACCTCCCTCATTTGGCATATGTCGATAACGACGACTTTGCCACAACCGGGGAATTAGACTCGCTGCTCAAAGCGCTTCAAGTCATAGGGCAACACGATCATGACCTCATCATTTCCTATGGTGACGTGTTGTTTAATTCCTATATTCCGCAAGCGCTACTTCAAGAAAAAGACGACTTTGTCATTTTTGTGGACAGCGATTGGGAGGAGAAAACCGGCTATACCCGCTTGGGAGGATTTGCGGAATGTAACGCACCAAATTCTCGCAAGGCCTTTAATACACAGATCCATCTCACGCAATTGGGGAAGGCCCTCCCTCCACAGAAGATTCATGGCGTTTGGATGGGATTTCTAAAAGTCTCCCCTTCCGGTGCGAAACAACTCCACACGTTGCTCCCTGAACTTCTTACCCATCCTGGCAATCACAAAGCCGGAATGGCCACGCTGTTTCAAGAATTACTCAAGAACCATCAAACGATTCGCGTGATCTACACCGTTGGTCATTGGCTCGACATCAACAATTTGGACGATGTCATCCAGGCTGGAAACTTTTAATGTTCAGAATGCCTGTCTTTTTGGTATTCTTTAAACAGATCACATTCTACGCTTCTTAGATGAAGGGAGGCTTCACCATGAAACCCTCAGATCTCTCCCAGAAAGAATTTAAAGAATTAGTCAATAGCATGGTGGACGACCGGCTGTGCGAACTCCTGGGCGATCCCGACCTGGGCCTCGCTTTGGACGAAAAAGTTCGCACGCAGTTGAAGCAGGTCTTGAATTCACCAGATCGGGTTACCGGAGAAACCGTCGCTGAAAGACTGGGCCTCCGCTGGTGAGATGATATGGCCTGGTATCGTGTCACCTATGCGCCTTCGATCATGGACGATCTTCGGATCCCCGACCAGACCCTGGCCCAACGCCTTTTGGATAAAACCAAGTGGCTGGCTTCCAATGTGGTCAATCTTCGCCATGAGCCTCTGCACCAGGATTTACCAGGACTCGTCCAATACGCCGTCAGTGACTGGCGCATTATCTATTCCATTGATCGAAATGAGCACGTGGTGCATATCCATCGGATTGCGACCAGACGAGAGTTGTATGCCACTCATACAACGCAGCAGGATTCATGAGTTGGCCTGAACAGATCGAGCAGGAACTGATCAAGCCCGCCCAGCGAATCCTGATCAAAGTCACCGAACAGGCACCATGGCCCATGAGTATCAATCCCACCACCAATGCGCGCATCATCCTTGAGTTTCTGAATTTCGGAATCTAAAGCCGAGTCTTCAGAAACCCATCCAGGTTTTCAAATTTTTCTGAGATAAACCACTCCGTTGGGCTAACCCATGTGCTTTGGTAACCGTCAAACGACATTTCACAAACCCAATGTTCTGGTTCGAAATATTGGGATTCAGCTCATTCTTGTCACGATAATCATCATGGTGGCTCACTCCCAGCAACTCATGGGAGCCATCTCTCCACAATTCATCATAGAAGCCCCGGAATCATTAGAACCGTTAGCCGCCCACCTCAAAGAGGTGAACCCACAAGCCCTTCAGCGCATCCTTGACTTAATGGGGCTCGAAGAGCCGGGGCCACCCATTCGAGTAATACTGGCCCCCAACGAATCGCCTCTTGCCCAAGATGCTCCAACATGGGTGTCAGGCTTTGCACTAGGCCATGCCTCCACAATTGTGCTGTTCACTGACCGAAGCTTGACCTATCCGAACGATTCACTCAACGACGTGTTTCTCCATGAGATTGCCCACATCCTGGCTCACCGGGCAGCAGGTGGCCAGCCTCTGCCTCGATGGTTTGATGAAGGAATGGCCATGATGGCTGCGCGAACCTGGGACTTGGAAGATCGTGCTCGTTTAGTCTGGGCCATGGTTTCAGGCACCGAAGTCTCTCTAGATGAACTGAATAGCTTCTTTATAAAAGACGATACCTCGGTGCGCCGCGCCTATGTCCTGGCCCATGCCTTTACCTTGGATATTTTAGAGCACACACAAAGGGATGTCCCCAAGCACATATTGGCCAAAGTCAAACAAGGACTGACCTTTTCCGAAGCCTTCGCTCAAACCACCTTCATGACGCTCACACATGCCGAAAAAGACTTTTGGAGTCGTCAAACGCTCTGGAATCGTTGGATTCCAGTGGCGACCAGTTCGGGCATGGTCTGGCTGACCATTACATTCTTAGCCTTTTGGGCCTATACCAAACAGCGACGGCGATCCGCCGCCATTAAGAAACAATGGAGAGAAGATGATTGGGAGGTCTGACAGATTGTCTCAAGCCAATCTTCTTTGTTAAAAGACGTGGCTGGATACATTTACCTGCACCTTGAAAGGAAGATCTCATGCCTTTGAAACTCAAAGACAAAGTCGCCATCATTACAGGCGGAAATAGCGGAATTGGATTGGCCACCGCCAAATTGTTTCAGGCTGAGGGGGCGAAGGTCATTATCACAGGAAGACGGAAAGATGCGGTGGAAGCCGCCGTCAAGGAAATCGGAGGAAGCTGTAAGGGAATCGTCTCTGACACGGGCAATCTGAATGACATTGCCAATCTCTACCAACAGATTCAACAGTCAGCCATGAAGATCGATGTCCTCTTTCTCAATGCCGGCATTGCCATCTTTGGCCCGTTTGACACGATGGACGAAGCCGCATTCGATGCCATGGTGAATGTCAACTTCAAAGGCCTCTTCTTCAACGTGCAAAAAGCGTCGCCTCTCCTGAATGAAGGGGCTTCGATCATTATCAATTCGTCCATCGCAGACCAGAAAGGGTTTCCGAACACCAACATCTATGCCGCCACGAAAGCGGCCGTTCGAAGTTTGGCTCGAACCCTGTCGACCGAATTATTAGAGAGAAAAATTCGAGTAAATTCCCTGGCACCTGGCCCCATTGATACGCCCATCTTTGATAAAGTGGGCGTTCCGGCAGACGCAGTCCCAGAAATGAAAGACAGTTTTGCCGATCAAAATCCCATGAAACGGCTAGGAACCTCAGAAGAGATTGCCAAAGCCGCATTGTTTCTGGCATCGGATGATTCATCATACATCACAGGAATTGACCTCACGGTGGATGGCGGTGCAACGCAACTCTAAGCCACGATATCCATTCAATGCCCTCTCGACTCTTGCAAAAATTTCCCAAGAGATGAACGACGAGGGTAAGGAGAGCACACCATGAGAAAGCTC